>CADEEU010000462.1 GCA_902826385.1 uncultured Acidobacteriota bacterium
GCTCCAACTTGTCTTTTTCAGGGTGATCGGGCACCTTTTTAAGCAAAAGCCGGTACTCCGCTGCGGCCCTATCCCTTAAACCCGCTCCATTGTATAAAGCAGCTAGACGCAAATGAACCTCCGCTTTTTGAACTGGCTCAAGTTCGATTGCCTTGTTTAAATACCCCACTGCAACTGACCCTTTCTTTGCCTGTAAGTAGGCTTCCCCTAAAAAATGGTTCGCATCTGCTGATTTTGCGTCTAGTTCAACCGCGCGCGTAAGCGACTCGATTGCTCTTTCATAATTCTTCCGATTTAGTTCCATCCTACCAAGGTTTAGTCTGGCAAGAAAAAAATCAGGCTTTAGTTCTGACGCCTTTGCCAGTGCGGTCTCTGCTTCGGCATACTTTTTTTCCGAGAAAAAAATCGTTCCTAACATCGTCCAAACCACATAGTCCTTAGGGTCTTTCACGACCATCTCTTCGAAAATTGCCACGGCATTTTCATTTTTCTTTTCCCGTACTGCGGCCATGCCTCTGTCAAACAACTTTTCTGCTTCAGAGGAGCGACCATAGTTTCCTGCCGATACTACGCCAGTTTTGGAAACGGATGCCCCTTTAAGAGATATCCAATTCAACGTAACGTCCTGGCGAATCCTGTTGCCCGCGCCAACTATAAGATAAGTTCGCCCTACCTCCCCGCCATCAACCTCGAACAGAAGGGCATGGCCATGACGCGGAGTCTGTAAAAAGAAAAAGTATCCTCGGTCGTCTGTTTGCCGGCGGTCTATTTGAATACCGCTGACTAACAGAGACACAAAAATGTTTGGTCTGCGTTCGCCGCGAGGCAACCCCTCTATCGAAACCTGGCCGTATATTACCGGTGCGCCAATCGGGATTGGTAAGCCCGTTGCCGAGCTTACTTCGTCGACCTGAGCAACAACCGCTGTTGAAACTGCACTCCAAAGCACAAATGCCGTGCTGATGATGATCAAGATGCGTTTCATGCAAATCTCCTAAATTCTGAAGTTTACTGACCGGGATATAATAAAAACCGCTCAAAGTCAAGACAGCATCCTATCGTGCCGCGAAGGCGTCATTGCCCGTGGGTTCTAGTAGGTGTTTTGTATCGTTTAGGGCTAGGACACGAACATTATGACGGTTGCGGATTTCGAAGCGGTTGATGCCGCAGTTGGAGGTGACTAGCCAGGGGGGGCGTTTGGTTGAGCGGTGGATGGCGCCCATAAGGTGTAGGGTTAGGAAGCAGATGGCTCCGGTGTGGGAGTAGATAGCGATTCGTTGGCCCTGGTGGCTGCGGAGGATTTCCCACAGTTCGTTGGTTGCACGGCGGAGCAGGTGGCGATAGCTTTCGCCGTTGGTTATGACGTGATGGACGTTGCGGTTGACGAGAGCGTAATAATCTTTCGGGTGGTTCGCTTTTGATTCGTCGAATGTCAGGCCTTCGAGGATGCCGACGTTGCGCTCGCGGAAGGCCTTGGTGGTCAATAAAGGAATACCCGTAAGCTTTGACAACGGCTCGGCGGTCTGGACGGCACGGTGCAGGTCGCTGGAAAAAATCGCGTTGATTCCCTCTTTCGCAAGAGCTCCGGCCGTTATCTCGGCCTGATGCACGCCAAGCTCGGAAAGCGGCGTCGGGCCGTGCCCGCCAAAACGCCCTTCGGCGTTGCCAGCGGATTGGCCGTGTCGGATAAAGAAGAGTTTAGTAATGGGCATTTTCAAAGTAAAAAGTAAAAAGGTTGAGGCAAACAAATCAGGTTTTCCTTTTTACTTTTGCCTTTTTACTTTTTCAAGCCGTCACGGCTTCGGCCTTCAGCTTCTCGGTTTGATAATGCGTTCGGAGTGCGTCGATGAATTCGTCTAGCTGGCCTTCGAGCACGAGGTCGAGTTGGTGGACGGTGAGGCCGATGCGGTGGTCGCTGACGCGGTTTTCTTTGAAATTATAGGTGCGGATCTTTTCGGAGCGGTCACCGCTGCCGACCATCGATTTTCGCTCGGCCGATAATTCTTCATGCTGACGCTGTTCTTCAAGCTCTTGCAGACGGGCACGAAGAATACGCATCGCCTTTTCTTTATTCTTGATTTGCGATTTTTCGTCCTGCATCGAAACGACAACGTTTGTCGGCAGATGCGTAAGCCGCACGGCTGAATAGGTCGTGTTTACCGACTGACCGCCCGGACCGGACGAACAGAAATAATCTACACGAAGATCTTTCGGATCGACCTGAACATCGACCTCTTCGGCTTCGGGCAGCACGGCGACCGTGATAGCCGAGGTGTGAATGCGCCCCGAAGTTTCGGTTTGCGGCACGCGCTGAACGCGATGAACGCCGGATTCGTAACGCAGCTTTGAAAAAACTTTATCGCCTTCGATCAT
>CADEEU010000463.1 GCA_902826385.1 uncultured Acidobacteriota bacterium
GAATGAACGCTTCGGAGGGAATGTTAGCAATAGAATAATATTGTCGGTTTCTTTTTGGCCATAGGTTCCTCAATTGACCGCTGCGGACGCGTCAAGTACGTAACGCTTATGCAAAGTCAGTTTTTGATAATCCGCACATCTCGCGACTAGTTCTTCGTGCGTGCCCTGATCGACGATCCGTCCGTTATCGAGCATCAGAATCCAGTCGGCCGACGCGGCGAGCTGCAGATCATGAGTGATTAGAAGACAAGTTTTTCCAATGGCCAGCCGCTGCATTGCGTCGTTTATCGCTTTTCCGCTCTCGGCGTCGAGGCCCGTCATCGGCTCGTCCATAATCAGAACCGGGGAGTTGCGGACAAATGCCCGGGCAATTGCCAGGCGTTGTCGCTGGCCGCCGGAAAGATTGCCGCCGCGGCTGCCTAAAACGGTGTCGTATCCTTTGTCGAGTTTTGTTATGAATTCGTGGGCATTCGCGGCCTTGGCTGCGAGGATTATCTCGTCGTCGCCGGCGTTTTCTTTCCCGTAAGCGATATTTTCCCTGACGGTCGCCCCGAAAAGAATAGTGTCCTGCAAAACGATGCCGACCTCGCTTCGCAGGGAATCGGATTTGTAGTTTTTTATGTCAACGCCGTCGACCAGTATTACGCCGCGTGTCGGGTCGTAAAACCTGAGGATCAGACTGATAATCGTAGATTTGCCGGCGCCTGACATTCCGATAAGTGCAACGTTTTTTCCGGCAGGGATTGTGAACGAAACGTCGTGCAAAATCGGTCTTGCGTCGCCGTAATCGAAGGATACATTTTGAAAAACGATCTCACCGCAGAGGCTTTTCGCGGTGATTGCGTTGGGTTTGTCCTCGATCTCACGTTGAATAGCAAGGATCTCGCTTACACGGTGAGCGCTAACCCAGGCCCTTGAGATCTTTGCAGAAAGCTTAGCCAGCGAACGAATTGGCGCGTTCAGGCTGCTCATGTAGGCAGCAAAAACAAGCACGCTGCCCGGCAGTATCGCTCCTTCAAGGGCCTGCAGTGATCCAAAAACCAAAACGGCGAAGGTCCCGATCGCGGTGACGATATCCACCGCCCGCGACGACGCTGCCTCAAGCCGGGCGGTGCGGATGCTTTCGCCCAAAACTGCTTTGCTTTGCGATTCGAAACGTTCCTCCTCGTACCGCTCGCGCCCAAAGGCTTTCACGACCAGGATCGAATTCAAGATCTCGTGCAGTTTCGACGCGATCTTGCCTTCGGCTTTTCTTTGCTGTCTGGCCGATTCGCGAATTGCGTGAAACCGGTAAAACGAAATGACGGCGAGAAAGGGAAACGTCGCAAGCACGATCAGACTCAGCCGCCAATTGACGATAAACATGATCACGATCATGCCGACCAGAGTGACGACCTCCGTCGCAAACCCTAGAGCGAATTCGGAAAATACGTCGCGCAGATTGTTGGTATCCGTCGTAACTTTCGTTAGTAACTCTCCGGTCTCGGATCGTTTATGAAACGAGATAGAAAGCCGCTGCAGATGCGTGAAAAGCGCGTGGCGCAGTTTATGAGCCAGATAAAAACCGATTCGCGAAGTGATAAAAACCTGCGAGTACGTTGCGGCTCCCTTGACGAGGCTTATCAAGATAAAGGTCGAGGCAACCAGGACGACCGAAAGCGTTTTCTCGCGTTCGAAACTCTCCGAAAACGCCGACAACATCGGCGGCAGCGGGTGCGACAGAAGAATGTTATCGACAATAATTTTCAACGCCCACGGTTTGAGCAGATCTACGGCGGCAAGGCTAAGCGTACAAAAGACAGCAATCACAAAATTTGATTTTTGCTCCAGTAAGTGGGCAGTGACGATCTGTCTGAATTTGTGTTGCGATTGTTTCATTGCCAAAACATGTCCATTAGTCAAAGTCTTCAACGGGTCGGTTTTTAGTTTCGCCCAGACAATTCATGGCCCGTTCGAGAAATCCGTTTGCTTGAACAAGGCTGCGTGCCTTTGAAGCCTTGGAAAACCATTTATGCGCCGAATAGATGTTTATTTGTGTTTCATTCGGCCATAAACCTTCCGACCTATAGCCTCGTAAAAGATGGGAGTTTAGCGACTTGTAATCGAGTTTATGGCCATATTCCGCCTCAAGCTGGACCATAAAAAAGCCCAGGTCGCGTTCCGGATGCCCGAAGGCAAAATCTTCAAAGTCGAGCAGGCCGAGTTCGCCCTGGTTCGTCGACCACTGATCGATATGCATGTCCCCGTGAATTGGTAAAAGCTTTCGCATCGGCAGATCTGCTTTTTCTAAAGCGATTAGTACGGATTTTACGGTCCGGCTGAGCTCAGGAAATCGACGGTTGGTAATAACCGCAAACTCTGACGAG
>CADEEU010000464.1 GCA_902826385.1 uncultured Acidobacteriota bacterium
CGAATACGACGTTGATCGCACCGCCGCCGATCGCCCAGATTATGTTCAGGAGCAATATTGTGAGCGCAAAATGATTCGTTGTGGTGTAACTCAACCCTTCACGCAGCTCCGCGAAAAAGCTCGGACGGTTCGAACGGTCGGCCATCAGCCCCGCAGTTTCTTCGTCCCGGGTCGCCTCTTCCGGGATCAGCCACACGGTAAACGCCGATGCTAAAAACGAAATTGCGTTTATTACGAACGCCGCTTCATACCCGAACCACGCAGCTGCCCAGCCGCCCAGTCCGGAGCCGATAGCCATCAATAAAAACCTTGTCGAGAACATCAGGGCCGTTCCCGCGAGCAGGCCGTCCTTGCCCGTAAGATTTGGCGTGGTCGCATTTTTTGCACCGTCAAAAAATGCGCCGAATGTCGAAAGCAAGACGGTGCCCAAATAGGCAATCCACAAGTCTTCCGCGCTCGTCACAAACAGGAACATCAGGGCAATGGCGACGCGTGCCAGGTCGGTCCAAATCATCACCTGCCGCCGTGAGAATCGGTCCACAAACGTTCCCGCTATCGGCGACACCACCGCAAACGGCAGCACGCGACACAGAAAAAATATCCCCGCCGCGGTCGGTGACGCGTCCGACACCAGCCGCACCAAACCTAAACCGGCAATAAAATTGAACCAGTTACCAAGCTCGGAAATGAACTGGCCCGCAAGCAGGTTGCGAAAGTTTCGATTCCCCCGGATGAGCTGGCCGTAAGTGAGCGATTCCATGAACGTTAAAGGATAAACGTAATGCACCTTAAATGCATTTCCGAGACGGAAATGGTTTTGGCACCCCGGGCGAGGTGCCTTAAGTTCAGGTAACTTATATTTACGGTTAATAGGTAAGGGTATTGTGGCGGGCTCGGGAAATAAGCAGTCTGGCCAATCACGCAAGCTGTGCGATTTGATCGAAGTCGTTAAACCTTCGATGTGCTAAAATGCTCAGATTGACGCATCCTCTGGCAGGCGATACACGAATCCTCGGTCAAAGTTTTGTGTCAACCGGGCCGCAGGCGTTGCAGCGTCGCGGCCTTTTTTATTTCCCAAGCTGAATGTTGATACCGGCTTGAAAAATACGCGGGCCCGAAGGAAGAATTCCGCGGACACGATCGACAATAAACGTTCGATTTGTAATATTCTTGACCGATATGAAAAATGTCGTTTTCCATTTTTCGACCTTATAGTTCGCCGTTGCATTCCAGTAATTTTGCGGCCCGATTGAACCGATCTGACCGTTGGCGATCGAACCCTGTGCATTCAGGTCGTCACCGAACTGACGGCCGATGTACACGTTCTCGATAAACGCATCCAAGCCTGCCGAGTGGGAGTAACCGAGGCTTGTCGTGAGCAGCTCTTCCGGTGCATAGGGAAGCCTGTTGCCTGAAATTGAGCACTGCGTCGGGGAAAGCCGGTGTTCCGGACGACAGAAGAGGTCGAGCGTTGCCGCGGCCGTAATCGAACTAAACCTCGTGCCGCGAAACTCGGCAACCGGCAGCCATGTCACCGCGGTCCGAAAATACACGTTGTGTTTCGATTCGAACATCGCGCTTGAATCGACTTGGGCAGTAAACTCGAGGCCCTGCTGAAGGGTCTTACCGCCGTTCGTGAGCGTCGCCCCGATGCCGCCGGCGAGACTGGCTGGAACAATCTGGTTCTCATAATCAGTCCGGAAAAAAGTCGCTTCCATACGGACACCTCGGTATGGATTTGTCCGAACTCCGGCTTCGTAGTTCCAGCTTTCTTCAGGGTCCAGTTCAACGACGCTTCCATTGGTCCCGATAATGTCTTCGGCCCGCGGCGGCGAGAATCCGCGATGTACCCCGGCAAAAATGGTCGTTTGGTAAATTCCCGAATACGCAACGCCAACGCCCGGAATCACCTCATTCACGGAGGTCCTGCCTTCCGCGATTGGCGTTGTCAGCAGATTTTTTCGTTCGACATCTATCCGTTCAAACCGGACGCCGGGCGTCACCGCAAATTTGCCGAAGACAAACCGGTTCTGAACAAAGCCTGAATAGGCCAGATTTTTGCGAACGTTTATTTCCGCGGCAACACCCGACCGGGAGTTAGGAAAATCGCCGTTCTCCTGTCGCCGCCGCTGCGTTTCGCGGTGAACGCGGACACCCGTCAGAAGCTCGCCGCGAAAAAACCGTCCAGCGTCGTAGTTGTATGTAAACTTTGGTTCGATGCCGAATGTTTGATAATCGCGCAGACGGCCTTCGTTTCCGCATGTCGTACTAAGATCGGCCATGCCGCGGCAGTCCGGATCGACATTCAAACGATTCGGCCGCTGGCCTGAGTTCGATGACTGTCTCCACCAATCGCGCGA
>CADEEU010000465.1 GCA_902826385.1 uncultured Acidobacteriota bacterium
TTCCGGTGGGTAAAGGGCGACGCTTTGGATCGAATCTACACCCGGTGCTCGATTACATTGCGGGCGGCTGGCAGGTTGCCGGAACGGTGCGAGTCACTTCAGGTCGGCCTTTTACAATCTATTCCGGAATCTTTACTGTGCAGCAGAATAACGGTTCGTACGCGAATTGCAACAATTGCTCAAGGGATCTTGGAAGTGTAATTCAAGGTAACTTCGAAAATACTGCAAATCCACTTCTCCGAAACTGGTGGTTCTCTCAAGAAGAGCGAGCATTGTTCTCACAGCCTGCGCCGGGGGAAGTCGGCAATACTGGTCGAAATTATTTTGTGGGGCCGGCTTATCTCGAAACGGATTTGTCCGTTTCGAAAAAGTTCCGGATAACTGAGCGGATAAACTTCGATCTCCGAGGTGACTTCAGAAATCTATTCAACACGGTAAATTTCGCTGCTCCAAGCGCTGTGTTGCCAGCTGGTTTCTCGCAATCCGGGTTTGGTACTAGCATTTTTGGCAGGATCAATGCTGATGTCACAAACAGTGCGAGACGAATCCAATTATCGGGGCGGCTGAATTTCTAGTTGACCGTACACTTTCGTGACTTAGGAGGGTGTCTGAAAAGTAGTTGATCGGCTCCGGAGGAGCTAAATGTTCGTAGGAAAGCGGCGATAGAAATCACTAAAGCTCTGTTGGAGCGAAACGTTAAATACGACAAACAAGGCACATGCCGCTCTTACGGAGCTTTAGCAGATTTGCTCGTTTTAAGCCTACAAACATTCCGCTCCTAGCGGAGCTTAGATCAATTCTAACTTTTCAGACGGCCTTCACTTTTTGAGTTCACGTTGCGTGTATAAAATACTTGACAATCTACGCAACAAAAGTGAAGATCGATCTCGTGCCTGTTTGCGCGGGTGTGGTATTTGAAAAATTCGGATCGGCGGTGTGGTTGTCGGAGGTTGGGTCGAAGATTGTGTCAGAATTATGAGATGCAGTCGTAACTTGTTGAATTACACCAGTTAAGGCCGAAATCGTCTCACCTGGTTATATCTCTGTTGGTGTGAGACGAAATCGGGCCTAAACGTTGCAAACAGGATGCTTAACCCGTCTCATTTTGTGAAAAAAGTGAGACAGCTTGAACCCGGAATCTTGCATGTTTTGGCCGTTGCTGGAGGAAGTTTGATGGAAGACGTCCCAATATGGCCTGGATTTGGGACGCCCTTATAGTTCTTGTTGAGACGTACCGGGACGGCCTTTTTCCTGACAACGCTCATTTTCTTGCGGCGATGCAACTGTAGGTATTGGTCGTGCATCCAGTTATTAGAGTTAAGAAAGAGTTTGGCCCTAATACTTTGTTTCAAAGGGAGTCTTTCTAATTCCTCCTGTTTCTACCTTTGCTCGTTGAGAACAAGACTCAGCGAGCTTTTTTCTTTTCGGATGGTTTGGCGGGCTTTTTGGGCGGCGGCGGTTAGTTGGGCGGCCTTGGGGATGGAGCGGATGGCCTGGGCGACTTGCGGGTCGGATTCGATCTTAGCGCGGTTGGCTGATTCCTGGCCGAAGGCTGCCATCGAGATGTAATAAAGCAGCATCGATTCGACGAAGGCCTTGTCATTTGCCAGTTCGGGACGCATTTTCGACCAGGTTTTGTCGTGGGCGATGAAGTCGTCGAACTCTTTGATCATTTGTTCATCGATTATTTTTTCACCGAAGATTATTTTCTGTCTCAGCTTCAAACGCGGGATGCTTCCCGAACCGTCGTTAATCGACTTGCTCAGCTTCGAGCGGACAAAGAAGAAAATCGGATCGAGCAGCCGCATTCTGTCTTCCGAGAAAAGCGTCGATGTAGAAACTTCGTCCGGCGAAATTCCGTCACCGCCGTAAACTACTCGATTTGTAATTGTCCGCGTTGCAAAAACGGAAATGCCGATTTCGGCGGTCTGCCGATGGTTGAAATAGTCGTAGAGTCCGGTGCCCGCGTAATTGCGCTGGATCGAGCGACCGGTCGGCGTGTAATAACGGGCGGCCGTTAAAGTCAGCCCAGCACCTTCCGGCAGATTCAAGACGCTTTGGACCAGGCCTTTGCCGAAAGTTTTTTGTCCCACGATCAGTGCACGGTCGTTGTCCTGAAGTGCCCCGGCCACAACTTCGGAAGCGGACGCTGTGTATTCATCGACAAGCAGCACAATCGGCATCGATTCGTATTTTAGCTTTTGTGCCAGCCACGTCCGGTTGTCGTTTGCGTAGCGTCCTTTTTGAGAAACGATCACGCTGCCCGGCGGTAAAAAGTTTTCGGCGACCTTGATCGCCTGATCCAGGATGCCGCCGCCGTTACCGCGCAGATCCAAAACGAGC
>CADEEU010000466.1:0-1347 GCA_902826385.1 uncultured Acidobacteriota bacterium
GCCGGCGTATTCGAGCAGTCCCGGATCGCGCTGGCGACGAACTATCTCGTCATAAATTCTCCGTGCCTCTTCACGCGACCGCACCTCGCCGACCAGCTTCTTTCCGTTCTCCCATATCGCAAATTCGACTATCGATGCCGTTTCGGGAATCGGGAAAAAGTACGTGCCTTCAAGAGTGTACGGCGTGTCGTTTCTAAATACCTGTTCGACGTGCGTCGTCGCAACCTGGCCGACGATCTTTGTATCGAGCTGAATCGATTTGACCGGCAAAGCGTTCGGCAGCGGAATCGGTCGCGGGATCGGCCGCGGTCGGCATGGCCTGATATCGCAAATTATCGGCACAATCACACCTTGTGCACTAACCGGTGAAGCGCTAAACATCGCACCGAACGCCGCAAAAAGCGCAACCGCAAAGAACCTGAATTTCATATACTTTCTCCCAATTTTTATTGCCGGAAGCGGATGGAACTCGCCTATATGACATTCAATGAACGATTTACGTTGCTCGACCTTGCAGATTTTTTAAATTTTTGGAATGAGAGCGAAGAAGCGCGTTGTTAGCCGCGAAAAAAAAGGCGGACTAAATTGCCGAACGGACTAAGACCCGACGCAATCGGATGTGCCTTATGCTGGGCGATTGATCGACTATGACGGCATCAGACCGGCGGGAATTTATGGCTGCGGATCGTCGGCAAGAGCGTCGTCGATCTCTTTTTCGAATTTGAGACGCAGTTTTTCTACCATCTCATCCGACCGCCTGAGATTTGTATCGAGGGTGGTTTTTGTTTTTTGAATTTCGGATAGCAGGGCCTGCAGGTTTGTCCGCTCGATCTCAAGCTGTTTTTTACGCATGTCGCGAAGAGCTTCCGGACGCAAGGTGCCCGCAAAGGCGACTTCCCTTTCGATAGCTTCGGGGCGGGCGTTTGCCTCGATAATGTCGAGTTTTGTTTTAATCGTACTTTCCTTTTCGATCATGTCGAAAAGCTGCTTTCTTAAAGACTCAGATCTTTGTTCGGCCCGGCTGAGAATGTCGAGATTCAACAGCAGGCGCTTTTGCTTTTCGTCTTTATCGTTCTTTTTTCCGGATTCGAGGCCCGTGACACGTGCACGAAGATCGTCGATCAGTTTAGAATTATCGCTCGGCTCCGCGGTCGGGTTTACGGGTTTTAGCTCATCGGTTTTCGGAATCTGGACGGCATCCGGATCGGGGAAATCTGCGGCGCGGCTAATTATCTGGGCCTCACCCGACGGAACGGTGTTTACGGTGCCGGACGGCGGCGGAACCCTTTTTCGTCTCGGTCCCTGTGCTGAAGCATCGAGAGCAAAAACAAAAACGCAACAGGCAGC
>CADEEU010000466.1:1357-2343 GCA_902826385.1 uncultured Acidobacteriota bacterium
ACCGCCAACGTTCCGAAAAATTTCTTCGTTCCGTAGTTCTTCATCTTCTAACTCCGTTTTGCTTTGACGGTGCTTTCCCTTTCCTTATCCGGAATAAAGTCTCCCCGCACTAATTCGACCGCATTTTTCGCTAATCCGACGACCGGGATCGCGTCTATACTGGAATTTAGCAGCCCACCGAGAAGGCCTTTTCTCTTAATGTCGGAGCCGACAAGGAAAAGCACGACCGCGGTCCCGCCGAACGGGAGCATCTTTGCCGCTCTTTTTGCCACCTGCCAGCCGCCCGCGTGGACCAGCTTTCGTTTCAAACTCTTTTGTTTCGTTGCCATCGCCAATAAAAGTCTATACTTGCTTTATTCGGATGACAACAAGATACTTTTGTTTGCACGTTTCATTTCAGGCAAAGTTCCCTTAAGTTCACGGACACACATGACCCTGACGGTTTCCGCCATCTCTAAGCGCCTAAAGAACAACTGGGTTTTACGAGACATCTCGTTCGCGTTTGAGGCTGGCAGCGTAGTGGGCGTTTGCGGCCCGACCGGCAGCGGTAAATCTACCCTTCTAAAAGTGCTTGCAGGTAAGGAAAAACCGAACGGTGGATCATTTGAACTGAACGATCTCGACATGTGGTCCGCAAATGGGCGAACGCTTTATTTGACAGATAACTACGGCCAGAAAAGCTGGTTCGGATTTTCACCACCGCCGCGAAAAAACAAAATCGAATCGGTCTACGCCGCCATTGAATCGAATTCGGAGATCGTTTTGCTCGACGAACCTTTTTGCGGCGTGGACAATTTTCAGAAAGCGGAGATTTTTCTTCGAATACAAAACGCCGCTGCGGAAAAAGAAAAGTATGTAATTCTTGCAACCGCTGATTTCGCCGACGTGCTTTTAGCATGTGATCAGGTCGTTCTTATCGACAAAGGCGAGATGCTGCAAAGCGGCACGCCGGAAGAGGTTTACTCCGAGCCGATATCGTCACGGGC
>CADEEU010000467.1 GCA_902826385.1 uncultured Acidobacteriota bacterium
CGCGTTTGCCGAATCCGCCGGGGACAAGAATGGCGTCGAAGTCCTGCAGCTCGGTTTCGTAATCGTCTTTCATCAAATTCTCGGATTCGATCCACGTCACGTTCACCCGCAGATTGTTCGCAACACCGGCGTGCGTCAAAGCCTCACGCAAAGATTTGTAGGAATCTTCAAGCTCGACATACTTTCCAACGATCGCAATCTTTACCGAACCGCCCGTCGGATCTTTGATCGTAGTCACCAGATCGCGCCAGTTTTTCAGGTCGAGATGCGGGAACTGTTCGCCAAGCTCCAGGTCGTTTACGATCAGATCGTCAAGTCCCTGTTCGTGAAACGCCAGCGGAACTTCATAGATCGTCGGAACATCCAACGCGGATATCACCGCGTTCTCCTGCACGTTGCAGAACAATGCGATCTTTCGACGCAGGTCCATCGACAGCGTTCGCTCCGACCGGCACAACAGAACATCCGGCGCGATTCCGATCTCACGCAGCTCTTTAACGGAATGCTGCGTCGGTTTGGTCTTTAGCTCGCCGGCCGCGGCGATGTACGGAACAAGCGTCACGTGTACGAAGATCGCGTTGCGTTTGCCTTCTTCGTTTCCGATCTGACGGATCGCCTCCAAAAACGGGAGCGATTCGATGTCGCCGACCGTTCCGCCGATCTCTACGATCAAAATGTCGGGCTGATGCTCATCGGCGACGGCACGGACGGCAGCTTTTATCTCGTCCGTAATATGCGGAATCACCTGGATCGTCTTACCGAGGTAATCGCCGCGTCGCTCTTTTTCGATGACAGAAAGATAAATACGGCCGCTGGTCCAGTTGTTCGCCTGCGAGAGTTTCGCGTTCGTGAACCGTTCGTAATGGCCAAGATCGAGATCGGTTTCGGCGCCGTCGTCGGTCACGAACACTTCGCCGTGTTGGAACGGAGACATCGTGCCCGGATCGACGTTGATGTACGGGTCGAGCTTCATCATTTGGACCTTCATCCCGCGGGATTCGAGCAAACAGCCGATAGAGCTCGCCGCCAAACCCTTACCCAAGCTCGAAACCACACCGCCCGTTACAAAAATGTATTTGGTCATAGTTTTGTCGGAACCACCTGCGGTAGCCGGTGGTTTAACGCGGCCCCCAAAAAGGACCGCTGATCTGCTAGAGTATCAAACTTCAACCACCCGCTACCGCAGGTGGTTCTGACCCATTCGCTTTACCTTCCCTCTTCTTTTTGCGATAGCGCCCGTCCCTCATCTGCATCTCAACTTCCTTTGCTTTTGCGGCCTGCGGGTTCATCAACTCGTTCAGAGCGTTCATCGTCGCCCCGAGCATCGTCGAATTTTCGGCTGCATTTCGTTCAAACTCTTCCGTGGTTCGCGGCCGCGGGTTGGCCAGTGCCCGCACACCAAAGTACGCGCCCACAATCAGCAAAACCAAAAACAAAACTCCGAGCCAGTCACCCATTCGTTATTCCGCCGACGCGCAGCCGAGAACCTGTTTTACATGCTCCAGGTCTTTTGCGGTATCGACGCCGATCGAACTCTGCTCCACTTCGACTATTCTTATTCGCCCGCCGTTTTCTAAAATTCTGAGCTGTTCCAGCAACTCTGCCCGTTCCAGCGCCGTTGTCGGCATTTTCGAGTATCGCAGCAGGAATTCGCGTCGATAGACGTAAAGACCGGTGTGCTTCTTAAAATTTCTGATCAATCCGGGTTCGTCTTTGAGCGCGAAGGCCAATCCGCCGGCACGATTTACCTCGTCACGCAAAAACGGAATAGGCGAACGCGAAAAATAGAGTGCATCGCCGCTGGCACTGACGACAACCTTTACGATATTGGGCGAAAAAACATCGGACGCTGACTCGATGGCCTCGCAAACGGTCGCGACATCGGCTTTCGGATCGTCGACGAGCAATCCGACGGCACGGTCGATAGTTTCGGGTGAAATCAGCGGCTCGTCGCCCTGAACATTGACGATTATCGAGCCTTCCGGCAGCCCGGCTGCGACCTCGGCTATGCGGTCGCTCCCCGATTGATGCTCGGCCGAAGTCATCACTGCCACGGCACCGTTATCGGTCACGACCTTGAAAATACGCTCGTCATCTGTAGCCACGATCACGCGCGAAACGGTCTTAGCCGCCGCTGCACGAGCTAAAGTGTGCAGAATCAATGGCTTGCCGCAAACGTCCAGCAGCAGCTTTCCGGGCAAACGGGTCGAAGCGAACCGGGCCGGTATTACGGCAATCGCAGATTTTAAGTGATTTTCACCGTGATGCTCCACGGGCTTCTAGGTTATAGTGATTCTTTCCGCTAATCAAGGCGAAACCTT
>CADEEU010000468.1 GCA_902826385.1 uncultured Acidobacteriota bacterium
TGCTCGTTCTTATCCTGCTCGGTTTTGTTGCGACCAGTTTTATTATCACAATAACGCTGTCGGCCGCCGATGCAACCGCCCACATCATTGAAAACCCTTTAGTCGAGCATAATCTTCCGTTTCTGAAGCACCCGATAGTCGTCACGATAGTCCTGATCGGCCTGTTGGGCGCGGTTTTTTTACGCGGATTCAGCGAAGCCATAGGTTTGGCCGTCGGCATCGTCGCTCTTTTTTTGGTCCTCAATATTCTAACGATCGGATATGGCATATACGACATTTTCTTTATGCATCCTGAAGCATTAGGAAACTGGCAGGCGGCGCTTTGGTCATCACCGGGTGTCAACGGAAGCTTGTTTTGGCTGATAGTTTTGTCGCTGATGGTTTTTCCAAAATTGGCGTTGGGACTGTCGGGTTTTGAAACTGGTGTCGTAGTAATGCCGCTGGTCAGGAGCGATGTGACCTCGCCCGACCCGCATATTACCCGCACGTCCGAAAACGGTTTGTCCGATGAAGAAAAGCGGCATCTTGAAGGAAGAATTCGCAACGGAAAAAAACTGTTGAGCGGCGCGGCTTTAATCATGAGCGTTATGCTGGTCGGCAGCAGCATCATCACGACCATGCTCATACCAGCCGAGCAGTTTCAGGAAGGCGGGCAGGCCAACGGCCGCGCCCTTTCTTACCTGAATCATCATTTTTTCGGTCCGGTGGTCGGAACGATCTATGACTTTTCAACCGTAGCGATACTTTGGTTTGCCGGTGCGTCCGCGATGGCAGGCTTGCTGAACATCGTTCCGCGATATCTGCCGCGTTACGGTATGGCCCCGAACTGGGCTAAGGCTACCCGTCCGTTAGTATTTGTATTTACGCTGATCTGTTTTGCCGTGACCATATTGTTCGACGCCGATGTCGATTCGCAGGGCGGAGCCTACGCGACCGGCGTTTTGGGACTGATGACTTCGGCGGCGGTCGCGGTCACTATCTCGACCCGGAAAAAAGGTGAAACTTATTGGCCGCTTTATCTGATCATTGCGATTGTTTTTACATTCACGACCGCCGTTAATATAGTCGAACAGCCGAGCGGTATTCAGATCGCTTCGCTCTTTACGTTAGCAATAATTGTCGCTTCGTTCGTGTCGCGCGCGATGCGTACGACCGAGCTGCGTATCGAACGGATCGAGTTCGACGACAAGGCCAAAGCAATTCTCGAAGACCTTGCGGAGGGTGAGATCAGGATCGTGACGAACCGCCGCGAGGTCGGGAACGTAAGCGAATATCGCTTTAAAGAACACGAAAAGCGGATAGACAATCACATACCTTCGACCGATCCGGTAATTTTCTACGAAGTGGAGCTTGGTGACGCTTCGGAATTCAGCGGCGGATTGTTCGTGCGTGGAGTAGATATCGAAGGGTATAAGATCTTACGCACGGAATCGCCGGCGGTCCCGAATGCGATCGCGGCCTTGCTAATGCACCTTCGCGATTCGACGGGTAAGATACCGCACGTCTATTTTGGCTGGAGCGAAGGCAACCCGCTAATGTACCTGGCGCGTTATATTTTGTTTGGAGAAGGAGATACCGCTCCTGTGACGAGAGAGATACTTAGACAGGCTGAGGAAGACCCCGAGCTGCGGCCCAACGTTCACGTAGGCGGCTAAGGACTACGGCTGACTGCCGTTCAATACTGATGGGTTCATGTCCAGATAGCACGAGCGGCAGTAAACCGGGCGGCCCTGCGAAGGGTAAAAAGGCACGGTCGTTGTCTCACCGCATTTTGCACAGCTTACAGCAACCTCTATTCGCTGCCTGATCCCTGATGCCTGAGCGGCAGCTATTGCCGCTAATCTTTCGTTCTTGGCCTGCTTGCACTCCTTACAGCGTTTTGGGGGATTGAGCAGGTTTTTATCGCGAAAAAAGGCCTGTTCGCCGGCTGTCCATACAAAGGGCTTGCTGCAGTCGCCGCAAGATATCTCGCGGTCGCTGAATTCGTTTTCTTCCAGGGGAACTGCGGATGCACTGTTAAAATCGATCACGTACTTTGCACCCTCCTTGTTAGATCTTTTGTCGCTTTAGGTGAAACGCCGAATAGCTGAAAATCTTCAAGATTTTCCGCATTTGTTACCGCACGACCCGACCAAATCGGATATCTACAATTCTTGTAGTAAATTAATCTGAAATGCAGGGGCTGATAGCGAGCGGCGGATCGCAAACTTCGGTATTTGACGACCGTATAACTATCGGCTTTTCGTGTCAAGCAAGACTTTTATGATTGTATTACATTTTCGTTCCGATAAGAAGAATTTATGAATGTT
>CADEEU010000469.1 GCA_902826385.1 uncultured Acidobacteriota bacterium
CTAGACGGTTCAACTCGTGTTGAAGCTGTGATGCTTCTTTTTCAATCGAAAGGAGACGATTTATCGGAGTGTCGAGATTCGTTTTATCGGTCGCGGCTTTATCACCTTTCGATTCCTCCTTCAATACGGATGCCGAACTCGCGGCCGAACGGCGAATCGTCTCGAGCTTTTGCTTCATCACCTCAAGCCGCGTCGACGGAGATCCGTCGCCCGGCTTAACCTGGGCCGAAATCGCTCCGGCCGTAACGGCAAAAACAGCGATCAAAGCAAAAAACCTATCGATCTTTAAAAAACGCATAAATTACCTCTAATCAAACCCAAACCGTAGCTTTATCGATCAACTCTTTAACAGCCTCGGTCGGAGAAGGTTTGCCAAAAATTGCCGAGCCCGCAACCAGAATCTCCGCTCCTGCCTCGACAACTTCCATAATCGTATTGCCGTCGATTCCACCGTCGATCTCGATCCGGGTTGCCAATCCGCGTTCAACTATCATTTGCCTGAGCTTTCTAACCTTCTCAGTTGCTGTGCTGATAAAAGCCTGTCCGCCAAAACCGGGGTTGACGGACATTATCAAAACAAAATCTGCAAACGGCAAAACCTCATCGAGCAACGCGAGCGACGTTGCGGGGTTGATGGCGATGCCAGCTTTCGCACCGGCCGAGCGAATGGACGCGAGCGTCCGATGAAGATGAGAATCGGCTTCGACGTGGACCGAAACCATATCGGCCCCTGCCTTTACAAACTGTTCTGCGTAAATGCCCGGATCACTGATCATCAGATGACAATCGATCGTCATATCCGTGACCTTTCTCAACGAACGGACCACCGGCAAACCGATTGTGATGTTCGGCACAAAATGGCCGTCCATTACATCAACGTGCAAAACCGTCGCCCCGCCTTCTTCAACCGACTTTATCTCGTCGGCCAACCGAGCAAAGTCGGCTGACAGTATAGAAGGGGCAATTTCAAACATTCTCTGATTTTCTTCCACTTTGTTGCGAGCGTTTGTATTTCGGTTGCACCGTTACTTTACGGTCTTGACGGCTGGCGCGGCCGCTGATCCCTAGGACCTGGTTTCGCCGGTGTGGGCTGTGTCTTAGGCCCGGACGGCGTTGATGTATTCTTATTTCCTTTATCGCCCGGATCTTTCGGATGATCTTTTTTATTCGAATCATCCGATTTCGAATTCGACTTGTCGTTAGAGTTCGAATTCGTCTCGTTTGAATTTACATCGCGTTTCGTGTCGGCCTTTTTCTTTGCATTAGAGTTAGAATTGGCCTTAGCTTTCTTCGGCTTGTCATCGAGCATGTCCTTGATCTTGTCCGAATCATCGGTTTCAAGGTCCTTGATCAGCGACTTGGGCGTATCTTCGCCTTCGACGCCGGCTTTGCTTACTACAACGAAGATCAATTGCCCAGTCTTTACCGTCTCGCCCGCCTTCGGAAGCTGTTCCAGCACCGTGTTCATTTTCTCGGTGCTCGGCCGGTCCGCCCGTCGTTTTATTTTCAAGCCGAGAGCCGCAAGCTCTTTTTCGCTTTCAAAAAAGTCCTTTCCGGTAATCTCGGGAACGCTGATTTCATCGCCGGACAGCGACATGTAAACGACACCGCCCATCGCGACTAAAAAAGCTCCTAAAAGCAGTGCGACGACGGCAAGCTTGCCGATAGCTGAAATTCCGGTACTTATTAATCCCACAGCGTGTCGGACTCCTAAAAATCAAACTCCGAGTCTAGCATTTTTGTGCTTTCTGACCAACTATCAACTATAGACTTCTCTTAAAGGCGGCAATGAAAAACCCGTCGGTTTTATCACGGTGCGGAAACGTCCTTCCATATCCGTCCCTTTGAACGAAGCGTTCAGGAATGTTCAGGGACGCCTTTTCAAAGTCAGGAAACGTCGTGAGAAAATCGATTGCGATCGCCTCGTCTTCCTCGGTTTCGAGCGAACATGTCGAATAGATTAGACGTCCGCCGTTCTTAACCATTTTAGATGCGTTTGCGAGTATGCTGCGTTGTTTACCGGCGAGATCCGTAAAGTCACTTTTTTCAATAGAATACCTGATCTCCGGGTTATGTCTGATGGTGCCGGTGCCCGAGCACGGTGCGTCAACGAGTACGACGTCGAAACTTTTCTCGCGAAACGGCAGCTCCTGCTCGGCGTCATACTGAATTACGTTAACGCCATTCAAGCCTTGGGCCCGGCAATTTTCGCGCAAGAATCCGGCCCGATGCGCATGTATATCGCCGGCAACTATGGTAAGTCCAGACGCTCTATAAATAGTCGCGATCTGTGAG
>CADEEU010000470.1 GCA_902826385.1 uncultured Acidobacteriota bacterium
CTGTGCAGTGACGACGCAGCAAGTCAGCACAATTGCAGACATGACGGCGCCAATGATTTTGTTGTACGAAAAAGGAGTCATGGTTTGGTTCGTGGAACTACGCTGTCGCCAAAAAGCGGTTCGACCGCTTTAGCCCTTGCGTCTCTGAGATATTGGATCAAGTTGCGGACGTATGGCTCATAGTTCGATGGAATGTCCCTTCGAATCAACTCAAGCCGCGGGCGAAATTGGCGGAGTCCGATTTCAAAACGCTTAAAATTGTTCAAGACCTTTCCGCTGTCACGGTCGCTGGAATTCAGAAAGGCCAAAGTATTGTCCATCAGGCCGTGAAAGCCACCGAGTTCCTTGTACATCTGATCGAGCTGCTCCTGGGCAATAAGCGTTTCTGCCTGTTTCAAACGCGCGGACATCAGCTCCAATGCGGTCTGCGTGCGTTTTTTTACGTCTTTCTGCCCTTCAAGCTGTGTAAGCTCATTTTTGGATACTACTTTCAATGGCGGTGGAGCTACATCCGGGTTCGGTTGGGCCGTAATGTCTGGCGAAAAAAAACTGCCGAAACAAAGGACCGTACCGAGTAGAAATAGGAGCTTAAGATTTATCCACGGCGGGGCTTTTTTCATTTGTGTTCAAAGGGCGAACGCAGACAGTCAATTTCGTTTACCCTTTTTGTCCTTTATCTGTTTGCTAAGGGCCGGAAGCCGAAGATTTACCTTGTCGATCTCCAGTTTATGCTTTTCCGCATCCGCATGGCGTAAAAACATCTGATAATTCGCCATCGCGTCCGGATACTCCGTCAGTTGATCGTGCGTGATACCAAGAAAATAATACGCGATTGCTGAAGACGGCTGTTTTTCAGCGATCCACTGGTACTCGGTTTTCGCTTCCGAATATCTTTTTAACTGAAACAGGGCCGTGGCCGCGTTTGCCCTGATCGTTACGTTATCGGGCGATGCCTTTTGCAGTCGGCGCAGAATTTCCAAAGCCTCAACGTACATTTTTGCCTGAACCAACGCAGCACCGAATCCAATGGCGTGATTTATATTCGTTGGGTCGGCTTCGGACGCTCGACGACAAAAATTCAACGCTTTTGCAGGATCAGTCGTGCGATAGAGCGAACACAACTTTCCTAAGATAAATGGATCACTTGCGTTCGTTTCAAGCTGTTTTTCCAGTTCGGCCGCGTTTTCCGTTTTGCTAAGCAGCATTTTATCACGCAGCGCAACGATGTCGGGAGAGGGATTTTCAATGCCGTTTAACAACGCTATGGCTTCCTCGCTCTTACCGTTAGCAAATAAAAGTCTTGCTTTCAGTGCTTGAGCTGTTGCAGCGGGCGACCTTGCCTCGATCAAGCGTATGACCGATTCCGCGCCGGCGGTGTCGCCTTCATCGAGCATTGCCGAGGCTTTTGAAACCAGGGCGAATTGATTCTGAGGCTCAAGCTCGAGCGCTTTTTCGACGCTCGTCCGCGACGCAGTCTTTTGACCAAGTTCGACTTCGAGCGCCGCTCGTGCGGCCCAAGCTGAAGCGGTCGGTTTCGCCCTTTCTGTAAGCGCGGTCAATTTCGACAACAAATCGCGAAGCTGGTCTGGCGGAGCCTTGGTGCGGAGCCGCAATTCGGTCAGGGCTGAGAGTGCAAGCACATTCCGCTCGTCAAGCGAAACGGCTTTTTTCAGAAATTTTTCAGCCTCCGTATAAGCGCCTTTCCCGACAAGAAGCGAGCCCAGATTTGCAAGGGCGAGCGTCCAATCCGGACGTAGTTCAACCGCCTTTCTGAATCCTTTCTCCGCATCGTCGCGACGGCCTAAAGACAGAAGCGCATTTCCACGCTGAAGCTCGGCTTCGGGAAATTCGGCAACGGCCGCGATTGCTTTGTCGTAAAGATCGACGGCGGCCTGAAACTGTCCCTTTTCGTGGGCGTCCTGGCCTTTTTGAAACAAAGCAACGGCATCGCCCGCAGAATCGACGCCTTCGTCCTGAGCTCGGGCGGCAGGACTCGCCAAAATGAACAAAAGAATGATAAACAGCCCGGCGCCTAAAACAGGGCTGGCGTTTCCCTTAAAAATATTATTTTGGGCGTAAAACATTATCCTACCGGCAATCTTAACACCGACAAGGCTACACACAGGGCGTTTTGGCGGCTTGGAAAATTAAAATTTCGTTCAATGGTTTGCTTACGACCGAACGCTAAGTTAAGATTCTCAAATTGTGCGAAACCCAGTTTTCTCAACGATTCGGGCGGACAATGATCGCGATACCGCAAAAAAATCAAACCAAATCAACTGAAATATCG
>CADEEU010000471.1 GCA_902826385.1 uncultured Acidobacteriota bacterium
CGAACGCTCGGCGCCGAGTGCGGAAAAATCGGTCACCTTGCCGAAGAAGTTCACGCCATCAATGTTCACGTTTCCCGCGATGGAAGCTAACGGCACTAACGGGTTCGCGGCAAAATATTCCGCCCCTAGCAATCCCTGCTCTTCAGCGGTTGGAAAAAGAAAATAGCTTGACCGTTTCGGCCGGTCTTTTTTCGGCATTTTGGCGAGGGCCTCGGCTATCCCGATCACCGCCGCAACGCCCGATGCGTTGTCGTATGCGCCGTTGTATATCTTGTCACCGGTTGAATCGGGCTCGCCGATTCCAAGATGGTCCCAGTGTGCCGTGTAGAGAACGTATTCCTTTTTCAGCTTCGAATCGCTTCCCTCGACCAAGCCGACAACGTTAGGCGAATCAAATGTTTGAAACTCGCTCTTTAGATCGAGCTTGACCTTGAGGCCCGTTTTTACGGGCTTAAAGCCACGCTGTTTAGCGGAGGCAGTAAGTTCGTCGATATTCATCCCGCCCGAAGAGAGCATCTTCTTGGCCGCGTCGAAGGTCATCCATGCTTTCACCTTCAGAAACGGTGTCTTGTCGCCCTCGCCGCGAGCAATCTCATAACGCCAATTTCCGTTCGACGTACGGACCACATTCCATCCGTAGCCCGCAGATTCGTTAGTGTGGATCAGGATGACGCCTGCGGCACCGCGTCTTGCCGCTTCCTCGTACTTGTAGGTCCATCGGCCGTTGTATGTCAGAGCCTTGCCGCCGAAAAGGTTAGGTTCGGCTTCGGTCGCGGGCGGATCGTTTACTAGTATCAGCAGCACTTTGCCGCGATAATCCTCGGCGGGCCCGCTGTAATCGTTCCAGTTATAAAGTTGTGAATCGATGCCGTAGCCGACAAACACAAGGTCCGAGTCGAGTGAAACATTCGCGGTCTGGGCGCTTGTTGTCGCGACAAACTCGTCGCCGAATTTGAAGGTCTGCATCCCGTCCTTGCCCGAAACCTGGAGCTGCGTATTCGGGTCGGCCTTTACGCCTACCAGCTTTACGTTTTGGAAATAGCTTTTGCCGTTCCCCGGTTTGGCCCCGGCGGCTTTCATCTGGTCGGCAATGTACTGCGCGGCCCGCTTTCCGCCGGCAGTGCCCGGCCCGCGGCCTTCGAAATCGTCGGCGGAAAGGCGAACCACACGTTCGCGAAGCTTTGCAGCATCAAGGCGCGATGACATGTCTTGCGCTAAGGCCAGCAAACTAACGGAGACCGATACGAAAACGATAAAAACAGCTCTTTTCATAGTTAATGTAGTTTCTAAAGAGTCGGAATGCCGACTGTTAAAGTATTACTTAAATACGCCTTAACCTTTTATCAGGCTCATCGCCTCGGCCCGCGTCCGCGAATCTCGCCTGAAGCCGCCAAGGACCGCCGAAGTGATCGTAATCGCTCCCGGCTTCTTGACGCCGCGCAGGGTCATACAGGTATGCTCGGCCTCTACAACGACCATCACACCTAACGGTTTTAGCTCGTCGAATAGTGTGTTTGCTATCTGCTGCGTCAGCCGCTCCTGCACCTGCAGGCGGCGGGAGAAAATTTCGGCTAGCCGGGCAAGTTTCGAGAGGCCGACGATGCGTCCGTTTTTCGGAATATATGCGATATGACACTTGCCGACGAACGGAGCGAGGTGATGTTCGCAAACCGACGCAATCGAGATATCTTTAACCAGCACCATCTCATCGTGCGAATCGCCGGGCAGGGGAACGATATGTTCCTTGGCGTTCTGCCACATTCCTTCGGTCAGTTCGACGTAAAAATCCGCCACGCGTTCCGGGGTTTTCAGCAAACCGTCCCGGTCAGGGTCTTCGCCCATGCCTTCAAGCATCAGCCGAACTCCCGCCGCTATTTTTTCCCTGTCGACCTTTTTCTTTAACTTTCGTGCCATTAAATCAAGCCAAGTCTCTACGCGTCACGGACGCTAGTTTAGTTTTGATTCAATTATCAACCAATAATTCCCAATTGATAATTAAACCGGTATCGGAAGTTACGAACCAACCGAACGAGCATGCCCTTTTAATCTCGAAATCACCTCATTATGCACCTGACGAAACGGCAAGCCATGTCGGAGTGCGACCTCACGAACCTGTTCGTATTCGGGCATAACAGTTACGGTCATTCCCTTGTACTTTGCGACCTTGACGTCGATGGTTCCGAAGGTCGTTTCCACGGCGTGAACTTCCCTCGGCAGTGATAAGCGCGATATTGGCGTCGAACGCACGCCCAGCGTCGTCGTCTCGGTAAAGATCAACTCGCGGATATTC
>CADEEU010000472.1 GCA_902826385.1 uncultured Acidobacteriota bacterium
TGACATCATAGCCGTTGTCATCGTTCGGCGAAGAAAAGATCGGGTTCAGCCAGACGACATCGATGCCAAGCGATTTAATGTAGTCCAGCTTCTCGATTATGCCGCGCAGGTCGCCTACGCCGTCACCGTTGGTGTCCTTAAAAGAGCGCGGATATATCTGATAGACGACCGCCTCTTTCCACCACTTGCTATCGGTGCTTTCGACACTGTTCATTTTATCTTGACCTTTGAATTCAACAATATCTCAGCCGACGAACGGCCGACCAAAATCTCGTACTCGGCATCGTCGACCCGCCAACCTTTCGAGCCGGTGTCGTAGTATGAAAATGCGCGGCGGTCAAGCATAATGTTCACGCGTTTTGTCTCACCCGCCTTTAGAAATACTTTTTCAAAACCCTTTAGCTCTTTCAGTGGTCGCGGGACAGTCGCGTTTTTAGGACTTCCGACATAGACCTGCGCGACATCTGCACCATCGCGCGTTCCAGTATTCTTGACTCCGAATGAGACTCGGATCTTCTGCCCGTCTAAATCTTGTACCTTAAGATCGCTGTAGCTAAAACTCGTATAAGAAAGTCCGTAACCAAAGGGAAAGAGCGGTTTGACGTTGCTCTTTTCATAGCCGCGATAACCGACAAAAACGCCTTCCTTATAGTCGATTTTGTTTCCGTTTTGCGGATAATAATTATGGAAAGTCGGGTTGTCTTCAGCTTTTCGTTCAAAAGTTGCGGGTAATCTTCCAGACGGGTTTGTCGTTCCAAACAGGATTTCGGCGAGTGCAGCTCCGCCTTCTTGCCCCGCATACCACGCTTGTAAAACGCCCGAAACATTATCAATCCACGAAGACATTTCAACTCCGCCGCCCGAATTGATGACGACAATCACGTTTTTATTGACCTTTGCAAGTTGTTGAATTAATTCATTTTGTCCCGGCGGCAAGCTGAAAGTTCGGTCAAAATGTTCTGTTTCCAAGACAGAATCAAAGCCGACAGGAACAATTACAACATCAGCTTTCTTGGCTAATTCAATGGCGTTTTGTTCAACCCAATTCCCTTTTTGGACGATGCCAAGCCGAATAAATGGCTGCGACATTCCGCCGCTGGCTTTGAACTCCAAGACTATTTTGTGCGGTTTTGCATCAAGCGAAACGGTGGTGGGTTCGGTCGCCGCAATGTTCATCGCCCAACGGTCTCGGATCAACTTTCCATCCACATAAAGCCGATAATTGGTGTCGCCAAAACCTGCCTGTTGAACAAAAATCTCAAATTCTCCAACTGTTTTCGGCGTGTAGTTGGTTGCCCAACGTGCGGACATCGGTTTGGCACCCGCGAATAGTGAAAAATCAGCCTGCTTTTCTCCAGATGAGACGGCTTCAAAATCGGGCGAATTTCCAAAGTTAAAACCTTTGAGAAGTTGTCCGAAATTGATGTTCGTCACATTTTCAGTTCTGACAGGTGTTCCGGAAAGCTCCAGATTGTCGAAAAATTCGGCTTTCACGTCGCCTGAAAAAGTTGTTAACCTCGCTAGGTTATTGTAGCTATTGATTCCGCGAGCATAAATAACATCGGCATTTGTGCCGTTGCTGATTCCGCTAAGAAAATTTACGTCCTGGAATTTTGGGATCGACGCGCTTCCGCCGCCTAAGACAGGAGTATAAAAACCATTAGGGCCGATGATCGCGATAGTTTTCTGTTTGCCGAGCGGGAGCAGATTGCCTTCGTTCTTTAGCAAAACAATCGCCTCGCGGGCGGCTTGCAGAGCGACTTGGCGGCCTTGCTGGTTGAGCTTTGGGATCGATAGATCTTCCTGCGAACGGTCGAGCCAGCCGAATCTGATCGCAGTTCGCAGCAATCGTCGGACCTTGTCATCGATCGTTGCTTCTGAGACCTTTCCTTCTTTAATCAACGGCATGATCGTTTGCCGGTTCATGAACGCACCTGACGGCATCTCAAGGTCGAGGACGCCGTTCACTGCGCCGAGCGTCTCATGAGTCGCGCCCCAATCCGACATATAGACGCCTTGAAATTTCCAATCGCCTTTCAAAATTCTATCTGCGATCTCACCGTTCGCCGACATATATCTGCCGTTTACCAAATTGTAAGACGACATTACCGATCCGGTTTTCCCTTCCTTCACGGCGGCCTCAAAGATCGGCAGATATATCTCCCGCATCGTCCGTTCGTCGATGACGGAATCGGAAGTGTTTCGCCAATATTCCGAATTGTTGCCGAGGAAATGTTTTACGGTCGCCGAAACT
>CADEEU010000473.1 GCA_902826385.1 uncultured Acidobacteriota bacterium
TTTGCTTTTTCGCTCAGGCAGTCTCCCCCTGCTCGTCGCATTTTACGAACAAAAAGGGAGTTGTAGAGCGAACAAAATGGAATTTGACATCGTTACGGCGATCGAGCCGGATTTTCTTCGGCTTACTGTAAAAGGTGAGTTTTCTTCAGATAAAATATTTCCGTTCGTGGATTACGTGCGAAGCGAAGCGGAAAAAGCCTCAAAAAACAAGGTCCTTATCGATTGCAGCCAAATTTCAGGCACTCTTACCGAGGCCGACCGTTTTCAAGGCGGTCAACGCGTAGCAGAAATTTTTGGATCGCGAGTTAAGGCTGCATTGATAATGCCGCAAGGCCAGGTAACGAAGCTCGGAGAACTGACCGCCGTCAACCGTGGAGCCATCTTTCTGGTAACCGATTCGCATGACGAAGCCCGTGATTGGCTCGCCGATCAGTAGAATTCCTCAAGACTAAGTTGCAATCCAACAGAAGGCGGTGTGGCGACAGCACTGCCTTTTTCGTTTTCTGTCGTCTTTAGCTACGGTTCTGAAGTTGCCTGCTTTTCGCAATCGTCTTTTGCGATTTTCACGCCCATTCGATTTCAGTGTAATATCAGTCAAACACGTTAAGAAAGCACTTGGAGACCGCCCATGGAATTTGTCTCGAGCCTTAATCTTCTGACCCTTTTTGTCGTTATAGGCGGGGTCGGATTTGTTTTTCTGCTCATTTCGCTGGTCGTCGGCGATCTGTTCGAAGCCATCGGTTTCGATCTGGCCGCCGGCGACAGCGGAATGGACTTTGGCTTTCTGGACAGCCGGGTTTTAGCAGTTTTTGTGACGGCATTCGGCGGTTTTGGGGCAATCGGCGTGCAGATGGGTTTCGGCGCGGCGGTTAGCTCATTGATCGGTTTGCTTGGCGGGGTTGTATTTGCAGCGATCGTATCTTTGTTCGGTCGTTTTTTGATTGCTCAACAGGCTTCCAGCACGGTTACGGATGAGGATCTGATCGGCCGAACGGCTCAGGTAACGGTTGCTATCAAAGCGGGTGAGATAGGCCAAATCACGGCGCGCGTGGGTGACGAAAGAGTCGAAAAGATCGCTCGTTCGCGCGACGGTGATGAGATCAAGGCCGGAACGCTTGTCAGGGTCGCGGCGGTCGCGGGTGATTCTGTAATTGTCGAGAAAGAAGAGGTAAACAATCGTGGAAATTTTATCTGATTACGCAAGTCTGCTGATACCGGTCATTATTCTGGTCATTGTCATCGCGGTGCTCATTGCGCTGATGCTGATCTCGCGGAACTATATTAAAGTTTCGCCCAACCAGGCGGCGGTAATTTCCGGCCGCAAGCGAAAGCTGGCTGACGGATCGGTCGCAGGCTATCGGCTTGTACGCGGCGGTGCTACTTTGGTTTTTCCATTTTTGGAAAAGGTCGAGTACCTGGACCTTAATGTGATAACGGTTCCGCTGACCACGACGCGTGCGTACACCGGCCAGGGCGTGCCTGTTTCGGTCAAGGCCGTGGCAAACGTCAAGATAAAGGGCGACGACACTAGCTTGAGGTCCGCCGCCGAGCGTTTCCTCGGCATGCCGCAGGAGCAGTTCCACCGCCTTGTTTTCCAGACACTCGAAGGCCACCTTCGTGCCATTCTCGGCACGCTGACGGTTGAGGCGATCAACAACGACCGCCAGAGCTTTGCCCAAAAGCTAACCACCGAAGCCGCCGGCGATCTTGAGAAAATGGGTATCGGACTCGACGCCCTGACGATCCAGGAAATCTCCGACGAAGAAGGCTACCTCGACGCCCTGGGCAAACGACGCACGGCCGAGGTCAAACGCGATGCCGAGATCGGCCAGGCCGAAGCAAATCGCGATTCGAAGATCAAAGCATCTCTCGCCCTGCAGGAAGGCGAGAAAGTCAGGTTGGAAACTGAAGCTCAGATAGCGCAGTCGCAGCGTGAGACTGAGATCCAAAAAGCACAGGTCCAGGCCGAGATCGAGTCAGAACGAGCGAAATCGCTGCAGGCCGGGCCGCTTGCCGATGCAAAGGCCCAACAGCAGGTCACCGCCGAAGAAGTGCGTGTAGAAAAGGTTCGAACGCAGGAACAGATCGCGGTCCAGGAACAGGAAGTTCTCAGAAAGGAAAAGGAGCTTGAAGCAACAGTAGTTAAACAAGCCGAGGCCGACCGCCGTGCTGCCGTTTTGCGTGCTCAGGGCCTGCAGGAATCCGCCATCCTCGAAGCTGAGGGACGCAAACAGGCCCAGATC
>CADEEU010000474.1 GCA_902826385.1 uncultured Acidobacteriota bacterium
GCCGTCGTCAAAAGACGAACTTTCCGTCAAGATCGATCTACTTTTAGACAGCTTTTCACTTAAGTAAACGCATCTGAACCTCTGAGTTCTTGCTGGTTTTTATGAAATATCGCCACTTTTACCTTGCAGCTATCTTCATCGCGTTAATTGCAGCCACCGCCGATTTTGTTTCGGCACAAACGGTAGCAGGAAGTCTCGCTAACGCATCGGTTTCGCGCGGCTCAGCCGTGAAAGGAACGATTGTTCTTACGATTCCCGAAGGCCTTCACGTCAATTCGAATAAGCCGAACAGCGAGTACGCGATACCTACCAGCGTCCGTTTGACGGGTGTTGGATTAAAGATCGGGGCGATCGTGTATCCTGAAGGAACCAATCGCAAATTTCAGTTTTCTGAGGACGAGCTAAATGTGTACGAAGGCGAGATCTTAATACCTTTCAGCGTTACGGTTCCGCGAAATTACCGCAGTAAAACCATGTCCGTTAAAGCGGTTGTCCGCTACCAGGCGTGCACGGATGAAGTCTGCTATCCGCCGCGAAACAAGGAAGTCGTCATGACGGCCTCGATCAGGTAGTTGAAAAAGGTTCTCCGAATTAGGTGATAAATGACAGGTGATAACTGCGTGAGCGGGTATTCCGTTATCACTTTTTATCTGTCACTTTATTATTTGCTACGGAAAAGAACCCAAACTACCAAACGTGAAATTAAGGCCACTATTCCAATCCAATCACCGACATCAGCCTGCCTGTTTTGCCGAATCTTGATTTCTCCACACGGTACGAAAAAAAGAGGTCGGTCCGTTCCATTGTGCAGAACGGAGCCTTGTAAATATTTTCACGCTTAACGCCGCAGGCAATCAGCTGATCTTCGTTTGCGAGATGCAGGTCGATAAGTGAGTGGCCCTCGCGGGTTGGCGAAAGATATTTTTCGCAACCCGGAAAAGCGGCGGCGAATGCGTCGATAACTTCGCGACCGATTTCGTAGTTTCCACACAACGCAGCGGGCCCGATTGCGGCAATCATGGTCGCCGGTTCAGAGCCGAATGTCCCTGTCATTTTATCGACAGCCTTACGAACTATCGACTGAACGCTGCCGCGCCAACCTGCGTGGACGGCGGCGAACGCTTTGTTTTTAGGATCGCCGATCAAAACCGGGACGCAGTCGGCAGTTTTTACCCCGACCAGCACGTGCGAGAGGTCTGAGATTAGCGCATCGAATTTTTCGTCCGATTTGGCAGCGTCTTCAATTGTTTTAACAACCTTCACACCGTCACCGTGCACCTGCCATGAGGAAGCAAGCGTGTAATTGCCGTCGAACACATTTAGAAAACGGCGTCGATTTTCATGAATGTTTTCGGCCGCATCTTCGTCGAAACCGGCGAGGTTCAGATCGCCTCCGTCCGAGCTCATAGCGGACACGCCGCCCACACGTGTCGAAAAACCGTTTATAAACCCCGCTGATTCCAAAGGTAGGCAGACCAATACTTTTATGCCGTCGCGTTCTCGCCAACCGAACCCGGAATCCGCTAGAATCTGGTCATCCGACATGATTGTCTCAACAGGCATCGACATAGTAGAAGTTTATCGCATACGCGAAACGATTGACAGAACACCGCGTTTCGCCGAACGCGTGTTCACGGCGGCCGAACGAGCATACTGCGACGGCAAGGGCGCGGCCGCCTTTCAATCCTACGCCGGACGTTTTGCCGCAAAAGAAGCGTTCCTGAAAGCTCTGAAAACGGGCTGGCGAGGAAAGTTGAGCTGGACCGATATTGAAGTCGTTTCCGATCCCGAAGGCGTTCCGTCACTGAAAATCACAAACGAAGCGGCGAGACTGATGGATGCAACCGGAGCGACCGACATCCATCTATCGATCTCGCACACTAAAGATCACGCCGTTGCTCAGGTTATTTTAGAAAAGCGAAGCTGAGTTCCTATTACGGCTTCCGCGTCATGTCGTCCATGGTGAAAAAAGCGACAGCCGGGTCGTGATCCGAAAAGCGTTCGAAGCGTTTGCCGTCGTTGCGGAGAACTTCAGGATAGTCGACGTTTATGCGGGCAAAGCCGAATCCGGTGGTGTGCTTACGCAGCGTTTCGGTGATGATCATGTGATCAAGCACCTGTGCATTTCCGTCGAAGATATATGAGTAACGCTGAGCGGGGGCGATCACATCGACAAGATTGATCAGATCCGGATTTACCAGATCTTCCGAAGCGTTAATTACGGCATCTTTGCCGGCCG
>CADEEU010000475.1 GCA_902826385.1 uncultured Acidobacteriota bacterium
AATCGTCGATGTTCCACGCCCGATTAAGAACGTCGTTTACCTGGTCAGCGTTTGCCCGCCTTGAAACGAAGTTGTTTTCAAGATTGTCGGTCGCATTTTCGAAGTCTGCAATGTACCCGACTATTGATTCGTCGATGTTACGATTGACGCGACGGTTCTGCTCCAATCGATTTTCCACCTCGGTGCGATAGGTGTCCGTCTTTGTTTCTATCCTGTCCAGCAGCGTTTGAATCTGCCGGTTCGTTGCCCTTGCGGTTTGAGCGTCGACCACAGCGGCCCCGACGACAATGGTGAGAATTAACGTTAGAATTTGTGAGCTAATATTTCGCATTTTTTACCTCTTGATCTTATATCCCTATAGTTCGATAGCGGCACTGCTGAGGAGAATAAGCGACCGCCTACAAATATAGTTATCGCAAGGCGCGTGCCAATCGAAATCGTCAAACGATTTTACGATACTGTTACGTAAGTCTAATGTTTACTGAGTTTAGAATGAGTGTATTGATTCGCTACGCAGGATGGAAAGTTCAATCAACATCAACGAAATCGTTTATCTACGCTGCGAGAATCGGCCCGGCTGCGACCAGTTTTTTCTGTCGCGGATCGACAACTAAGCTGAGACCTTCCAGCGTGCGTGCGCCTAACAGCGGCAGGTCACCTTTTTCAGCAAAAACTACCTCATCGACGGTGAAGAACTTATCATATCTGAGAATGGCAAAGCCGACGCTGCGGGTGATGACCTGACCATTGGCCATTACAAATCTTACGTCTTTCTTTTCCCGTTCAACGTCCAGTTTCTCTAGCGTCTGGCCCGATATCCAGGTGTATTCACTGCCAGTATCGACCAACATTTGCGGGATCACGGCGGACTTCTCACGCTTAGATATGTTCTCGACCTTGCACCTTATTTTGAACGTCCCCATAGCTCTATTGTAGATCGAACAATCGCAAATCAAGAAACGAAATTCTTACTCCCACTCGATCGTTCCCGGTGGTTTCGAAGTTATGTCGTAAACAACGCGATTGACGCCGCGGACCTCTGAGGTTATCCGCGAGGACACATGGGCCAGAAAATCGTGGGGCAGACGCGCCCAGTCGGCGGTCATGCCGTCGGTGGATGTGACGGCCCTCAGCGCGACGGTTTTTTCGTACGTGCGAAAATCGCCCATCACTCCTACAGATTGGATTGGCAGCAGTACAGCGAACGCCTGCCAAACATCTTTATAGATTCCAAACTTGTGCAGCTCTTCGATGTAGATGCGATCGGCCTGTTGCAGCAGCTCGACCTTTTCCGGCGTGATGTCGCCAAGTATCCGCACACCCAAACCGGGCCCCGGAAACGGATGACGTTCGAGAATCATTTCCGGAATACCCAGATCGCGGCCTATGTTGCGCACTTCGTCCTTGAATAATTCCCGCAGCGGCTCGATCAATTTGAGGTTCATTTTCTTGGGCAGACCGCCGACGTTGTGGTGTGACTTGATCGTAACGGACGCACCGCGAAGCGAAACGGATTCGATAACGTCCGGATAGAGCGTTCCCTGCACCAGCCATTTTACGTCGCCTATTTTGTGCGCCTCGGCGTCGAACACATCGATGAACTTCGCCCCAATCGCCTTACGCTTTTTTTCGGGATCGGTTACGCCGGCGAGCACCGAATAAAATTCCGCCGACGCATCGACGCCGCGAACGTTCAGGTGCAGGTTCTCGTTATAAACCGCCAGAGTGTCTTCGAACTCGCGATACCGCAGGAGGCCGTTGTTGACGAAAATACAAGTCTGCCGTTCGCCTATCGCTTCGTGGACGAGCGCGGCGGCAACCGTCGAATCTACACCGCCGGACAGTCCGCAAACGACGCGATCATCCGCCCCGACCGTGTTCCTGATCGCTTCGATCTCTTCCTTAATAAACTGTGCCGGTGTCCAATCGCCCTTACAACCGCAAACATTGAACAAAAAGTTTCGCAGAATTTCCTTTCCGAGCGGCGTGTGCGAAACCTCAGGATGAAATTGCACGCAATAGATGCCGCGTTCGGCGTTCTCAATTGCGGTAACTACATCGCCGGTCGTCGCCGTTTTGTGAAAACCCGGCGGAATCTCGGTCACGTGATCGCCGTGGCTCATCCACACGTCGAGCTCGAACGGCAACTCGTCAAACAGTTTGGTTGCGCCGCTCAAAACCTTCAGTTTCGCATGCCCGTACTCGCGCCTTGCGGCCGGCTCAGACCGCCCGCCA
>CADEEU010000476.1 GCA_902826385.1 uncultured Acidobacteriota bacterium
CATCGTGTGAAACGCGACGAAGCGAACGGCGCAGCCCGGAAAGATAGTAAACCCAACCGTCGGTCGAGATGAACCTTGGGAAGCCGCCTTCGCCGGACGTTATCTGGGTTTGGGAGCTGCCATCTTCATTCATCCGCCACACCTGGCTTTCGCCGGAACGATTTGAACTAAAAAAGATCGAACGGCCATCGGCTGAGATGACCGGAGCACGGTCATCCGAGGGATCAGTCGTTAGCTGTTTCTGATCAGTGCCATCCGAGTCCATTTTCCAGATCTCATCATTTCCGGTCTGAGAAGAATAGAAGACAACTTTGTCGGTAGGTGAGATATCTGCCGTTCCGGCATCAGCCAAAAATTTCGGCGAGCCTAAAGGATTATCCAGAGCGAACAAATTGATCTTGAAATCTTTTATAACTTGAGTCGTGACCAGGTTTTTTGCCTCGGCATCAAGGCTTAGTTCGGAGTAGGTCTCAGAGTCGTTAGTAATCGGCCGTACGGAGCCGGAATTAGTTTCGAGTTGCCATATCCGAAAGTGCTTGTTCGGTTTCCGGAAAGCGGTAAAGAGCAGTCCGGTCCGATTCGGCAGCCATGCAAGCCCATTGATATTAAAAAACTTTTCGGGTGTAATCTCGCGTTCAGTACCCGTCTCGATATCGACATCCGCTAGTGCGAACTCGTTCCCTTGATTTAGTGACTGTCCAACCGCAAATGCCACTGACTTGCCGTCGGGAGAAAACTTGTTAGCGCCGATACGAAAAGGTTTGGAACGGGAAACTAATTTGCGTTCGTTTTTTCCATCTATCGCATCTGCAATCCACAGCGAACAGAATTCTTCGTCACGATGATAACAGCGGACGAAAGAAAGTTTTTGACCGTCCGGTGAGACGTCCATCCAACCCTGAGTCTCTGAGACGATCTTGCCTGGAATTCCACCCGAGACAGCAACACGATAAAGGTCAAGCTGGCTGACGGCCGGCTCATTTTGTTTTCGGGTAAAAAACAACTGGCTGCCATCCGATGAAAAAGCGAGGCCCCCATAAAGGGAATCCGCCTGAGGAACAATCTCAACGTTGCTTGATTTTTCAAGATCTCTTATCCAAACACCTTGCGTTCGCCCCGCAACGTTTACATAAGCAACTTTTTCCCCGTCGCTGGAAATAACGGCGTGATGCACAACGCCGGAGTTGGACAGCTTACCGATATTCAACCTTGCCGACAGTATCGGAGCATGGACCTTGTCGCGGTCGCTTAGATACAAAGAGCCCACGCCAATCGTCACAAGGAGGATCAGCAAAGTTACGGCGACGGCAAATGCCAGCGTACGGCTCTTTGATTTGCCGGCAATTTCTTTTTGAACTGCTGGACGGCTTTCGTTGAGATTATGAGTCTCCGGTTCGGGTATTATCTCTCCAACGAACCGGTAACCTCGCTTTGGTACCGTCTCGATAAAGCGCGATTTGCTCTTCGAATCACCGAGCGTTTTGCGCAGAAGATTTACTGTAAAAGATAAATTACCTTCCTCTACAATACTGTCCGGCCAGATGGTCCTTATTAATTCCTCCTTTTCAACCAGATGTCCGTGATTCTCGACCAGGGTTTGAAGGAGAAGAAAGGCTTTCGGGGTCAGGGAAACGGGCTTTTGCAGATGCAGAAGTACCTTCTCATTGGTGTCCAGAGTAAATTCGCCAAACTGGAAACTCCCTTTAATCAAAGACATACAGACTCTAAGAAATTTCTAAGATTTCTCTCGATGAACTCAAAGGACATCCGAGGCAAAAGAAGTTAACTCTGAGGGTCACGACCAGGTTGGAAGCGATTTTAGCACAGCAAGTTGGTTTGAAGTAAAAAATGTGCGGCCGGATTGCGCAGCCGATTGTTCTATTTTTCTAGCACAAGAAGGAGTGAGTATGGGTGGACTACAAAGATACTACTTTAAGTGGGGACTATTTGACAGACTCTTTCAAAGCCAGTTTTCCGAGCACCATTCGCGTTTGTGGGCGTTTAATCTTGGGCCACAGGTTGTGACGGGCTTCGGATGGACATCGGACAGGCTGGCAAACGGAACCGATAGCCTGGATTGGATTGGCACAGGTCCAAATGCCACGAAAGCATTGGCGGGAGGCGCAAAGAAGATGATCCTCGCCACCCCTTTCTACAGCTATTTACATCCCGTATTTGCGAAGTCTAAAACTTTTAAGATGTTGTCGATAAGAATTGCCCATGGGCCGGAC
>CADEEU010000477.1 GCA_902826385.1 uncultured Acidobacteriota bacterium
AGAGTTGAAACGATTTGCGAAGTTCGTGACCAGCCTTGGATCGATAGAATTAGGCTTACTGCTTTCGCCCTCGTTTCGTTCGTAGGCAAAAAAGAAAAACGCCCGGTCTTTCTTGAGCGGGCCGCCGACATTTCCGCCGAATTGATAGTTGGTGAAATCTTCAACAGGCAGTCCGGCATCGACCGCGTCAGGATTTTGACCCGAAAGATTTTGATTTCTAAAGAATAAAAACGCCGCGCCTGAAAACTGGTTGGTACCGGATTTTGTTACCGCGTTTATAAATCCGCCCGAGCTGCGGCCGAACTCGGCCGAGGCCCCGACCGGAACCACTTGAAATTCTTTTACAGATTCAAGACTGATCGTAAACGCCGGCCGTTGGCCGCCGCGTTGTTCGCCAAAGAACGGATTGTTCGCGTCGGCTCCGTCGATGGAAACATTGTTCTGAATGCCTTTCTGACCGTTGATCGTGATCTCGTCGCCGTCCGGCCCCTGCACGATCGAAACGCCCGGCGTGAGCAATGCGAAACGTGAAAAATCGCGTCGGTTGATCGGCAGATTCTCGACCGAGCGTTCATTTATCTGGGTGGAAAGCTCGGTCCGTGCCGTGTCTACAGCCTCGGCATCGGCCGAGACATCGACGGTTTCCGTTGCGGTTCCGACCTTGACACCGATGTTCAATGCCAGCGTTTGTCCTACCGTAACAGCGACGTTTTCAAGAACCGTAGTAGAAAAGCCCGATGCATTTGTCGTTACGCGGTATTTGCCTAATGGCAGAAGCGGTGCAGTGAAAAATCCGTCCGAGTTGGATGTGACGCTGCGTTCGAAACCGGTCTCAAGGTTGCGGACGGTCACCGTTGCTCCGCTGACGACAGCCCCGTTCGGGTCCGAGACTGTGCCCTGAACGGTTCCGGTAGTGGCTTGCGATTGTCCATAGACACTTGCTCCAAACAGCAAAACGCCTGCAAGTAAAGTGAAGATAAAACGAATATTCTTTTTCATATTTAGTCCTTAAAAATCGGAACAATCAGTCCTGAAGTTCACCAAATCCTAGTCTGCGAATATCGTGAGGGGAATCCGTTTATTAAAACTATTGTGGGTTAGATTTCTACGGATTATATGCCTGTATTTTTAAGAAAACAAACCAGCGATTCGGTTCGCGGCCGGATGAAGAAAAAGATGTTGTTGACGTGCTGTGCAATACATGCAACAATGTGCTGTCCAATAAAATAGGATTTACGAAGGATTCGGTCGACGGCCAAATGTTCTACGAACTGCATACAAGATCCGCATTCAGCTTCCTTTCCTCGGGCTCGCTGCCGCAAAGGCTGGCAGGCCGGGCAGCCGAGCTCGGCCTGGCCGGTGCCGCGTTGCTGGATCGCGATACGGTGTCCGGTGCGGTGCGTTTTCATTTTGAGGCAAAAGCCCACGGCATAAAACCGGTTATCGGCGCCGAGATAACGATGGACAACGGCAGTGTATTACCGCTTGTGCCGATGAATCTGAAGGGCTATCAAAATCTGTCAAAATTGATCACTACCATCAAGCTGCGCAACAAAAAAGGCGAACATTTTGCGACGCGCGAAGACATAGAGAATTATGCTTCCAATTTGCTGTGCCTCACCGGCGGGGCGGACGGATTTCTGCACAACAGCATAAAAAACGGCCGCGGCCAGATCGATATCGCCTGGCTGAAATATGTATTCAATGACCGGCTGTATGTCGAACTTCAGCGACATTACCTGCGTGAACAGGAATACATAAACCAGGCTCTACTGGGCTTATCGCACAAACTTCATATCCCTTATTTTGCCTCGAACGGACCGTATTATGCGGACCAATACGACCGCGAGCTGTTCGACGTTTTTACCTGTATAAAAAATCACTGCACGATTTACGATGCCGGCAAGCTGCTTTCTGAAAACAGCGAAAGATATTTGAAATCGGAAAAACAAATGCTCGATCTTTTTGAGGATTATCCTGAGGCGGTCGACACAACGGTCGAAATCGCCTCGCGCGTCGACTTTTCGATGGACGAGCTATCGTACACTTTCCCCCAATATGAGGTTCCCCCCGGAGAAACGATGAACTCGTTCTTAAAGAAAAGAACCGAGGAAGGTGCCCGGGAAGTGTATCGGGATAAAGATCATGCCATTAAAGGTGAAGTTCCGATCCGCCTTGAACAAGAGCTGAGGGTGATCGAGATGAAAGGCCTTGCCGGTTAT
>CADEEU010000478.1 GCA_902826385.1 uncultured Acidobacteriota bacterium
AAAACAAGTGCAAGATTGAGAATTACACATACAACGGAAGCAGTAACGCCTGAGAGCGACCCAGTTAGGTATTTGTTCCCACGAAGCTTCTCAATATACGGCGCGCCGAGAAAGATAAATAAAAATGAAGGCAAAAATGTCGTGTAGGTGGCGACCAGCGCGCCTATTACACCGCTTGCAAGCTGACTCATTCCGTCCGGCGGGTTGTTCCATCCGGCCATGAATCCGATAAATTGCAGCACCATTATCAGCGGACCGGGCGTGGTTTCCGCCAATGCAAGCCCGTCGACCGCCTGTACCGGAGTGATCCAGTTGTACGGCGCAGTCGTTACCGCCTGAGTAACGTACGCAAGCACGGCGTAAGCTCCGCCGAAGGTTACGAGTGCCGAGATGGTGAAAAATCGATACTCCTGGACGAAAAGGCTGCTAACGCCGCTCCAGGCGATTAGCAGCACGAGTGGCGTAATCCACAAGACTAAACCCGCCGCGAGCGTCAGAACCATACGCGTACGATTTGGCAGCGTGTGCTCCGGCGGCGGAGTATTATCGTGGATTACCAGCGGCTGGTCGCCGTTATCGGCTTTTTCGGCGTTTTGTGTTTTAGGCTTCTCGACCGGAGCTGACAATAATTGCGGTGCTAAACGACTGCCGACAAACCCGATCACCGCGGCGGCGAGAACGATCATCGGAAACGGTACGTGCAAAAAATAGATCGCAACAAACGCCAGCAAAGCGATCGCGTAGTGCACTTCCCGCTTCAATGCTCGTTTGCCGATCTTGAACAAAGCTTCGACGACGATCGCTACCACCACCGGTTTAAATCCATCCAACACGCCGTCGACGGCGGGAAGGTGCCCGTAGGCTGCGTAGATGTACGAAAGAATAAGCAGAACGAAAATCGACGGAATCACAAAAAACGCACCCGCAACGATGCCGCCGATAGTGCGATGCATCAGCCAGCCGATATAAACCGCAAGCTGCTGTGCCTCGGGGCCAGGCAAAAGCATGCAGTAATTGAGCGCGTGCAGGAATCGCTCTTCGCCAAGCCAGCGACGCTTGTCTACAAGCTCGCGGTGCATGATCGCAATCTGCCCAGCCGGACCGCCGAACGAAATAAACCCGAGCTTCAACCAAAACCGAAATGCTTCGGCAAACGGTACATCACGCTTGTTCGTCTCAATGTTTTCGACCGGTGCGACCATTGTGATTGTGTGCTTAGAAGCAGAGTGTAGGTAAACGCGGCGGATAAGTCGACCTTGCGTTGCGTGAGAAAAGGAGGAGTTCACGCAAAATACGCATGGATCGCAAAGGAGAAATGAGAAGATAATTTGAGTCGGACGCCAGTTTGTTTTGTGTGATCGGCCTTCGCTTAACCATATCTTTACAATCTTTGATTTCCGAGCGCGTATAATACTTGTTGTGAAGTTTTTTGGAGCAGGGATACTAGCAGCGGTTTTGCTAACTGTAGTTGGCGACGCAGCGGCGCAGTCGCGGCGGACGAAGAATTATTCGGAAAGCCGGGCGACGACCCAGCGTGTTAAATCTTCGGAGTCGGCGGTCAACCCTGCGGGGGACGCTCGTCCCGTGCAGCCGGATGCTGCTAAAACGACGGGCAATGTCGAGCGTCCCGAACTCGACATCATAAAGGTCGACACCGAACTTGTCGTCGTTCCTTTTCGAGTAACCGATAAGAAGGGCCGGGCGATCTCAGACGTAAAACAGAGTGAAGTCAAGGTGTTCGAGAACGACGAAGAACGCGAGCTTGCGTATTTTTCCGACGTCGATCAACCATTCACAGTCGCTCTCGTTTTGGACACGAGCTACTCAAGTGTTTTTAAGATAAGAGAAATTCAGGACGCCGCGAAAAAATTCGTCGCTCAGCTTCGTCCGGAAGACCGCGTGATGGTCGTTTCGTTCGCCGAAAAACCTATGGTTTTATGTGAAATCACCGGCGACCGGCGAGTAATGAACCTCGCGATTGAAGGGGCGCGGATCGGTTCGGGTACCGGACTTTACCTGACGCTCGACATGGTGTTAAACCAAAAACTCAAAAATGTTCCGGGCCGAAAGGCGGTGGTGCTGTTTAGCGACGGCGTGGACACGACCAGCATTTTTGAAACTGCCGAATCGGTCGGTAAAGACATCGTCGAGTCCGATGCGATCATTTTTCCGATCAAATACAATACATA
>CADEEU010000479.1 GCA_902826385.1 uncultured Acidobacteriota bacterium
GACGACCTCGCACCGCTACCTTGCACGCTTGAAGCATTTACTTAGATACGCCGCGGATACCCTAGGAACCCGCGTTCCGCCGTTTCGAGACCTGATCAAGAAGTCGGACGAAAAGCCAAGGGGCATAAAGTACACGTTCGAAGAATTCCAACGAATGCTAGCCGCCTGTGATCGCCTGTTTCCCCGCAAGCCGGAAAACCGGAAACGGTGGAGGTTGGTGCTAATCGCCGCGTACACATTAGGTTGCCGTGTGGACGAGCTCTTTCACATCATGGGCTCACACATTAAATATCTTGATCAAGAAAAACGGGTCGGTCTGATCGAACTGACCATGCCCGATAGCCGCAACAAGATCCACACAAAAAAGATGCCAATAACAACCTGGCTATACGACGAAATGGAAGCGGCAGGACTTTTCAACAAGTCTGCGGACGAGCGATTGTTCATGTGGACTAAGGCGTACCGGAAACCGTTCGACTCTATAAAGGATAAAGCCAAAGTAAATCCCCAAGGAACTTTTCACGCCTTGCGAGCTACTTCAGCAACTGATAAGGCTGCAAGTGGCCAAGAACTCGAAACGATCCAGCAAGAAGTAGGACATAAAAAGGGCTCGCAAGTTACATCAAGGCATTACATTCATTTCGAAGATCGCCAGATAATTGATGCCGCATCGTTGTTCAATGAAAGATTGGAGCGATTGAGGAAATCTGATGATGTGGTAGATGCCGAGACTATGAACGATCTGCTAAATAAAACTTAGAGTTGAGAATTCCTGCGTGGTTTACGCACTGCTTCGGGCAGTTGTCGCTATCGCGAAATGAGAAGACGAAAACATGATCGCTCCGCGGGTAAGCCTCGAACTTACAACCCTTCGGTTAACAGAAGACAAACTTTGTTGATTAAGACCATCGCTGAATATCACTAAGCATCTTTATTTTCAAAGTTTATGAGCACTTCGCCACACCGTGATACCGAGTGCTAAATGGTGAAAATCAGTCGAATTTTGAGGGGTTATGTCACAATCCATGACACAATATTCCGCGGTGAAGTTTCAGGGACGTTGGCTACTGGTTATACTTCGGAAAGGTGGGCCTGAGATTTTCTTTCATCCTTTCGGCTCCCGAAGCACGAATCAATATATATCTTAATTCAGAGCGACTCAATGGTCCATGCTACCGGTTCCAGTCTTCCTCGGATCCGATTTAACGATTGCAGTATTTCCTCGTCTTTTGGAAGAACGCCATAAACCAGCATTGCGAAATCTGAGTTATAGACAAGCTTTAGTTCATCCCAAACGGATTCGAGATCTTTGAATATAAGAGCTTCCCTTGGATGATGAACGAGCCATTGGTTATTGTTTCGAAAGCTTACCACGTCGTCGTTAGCGACTTTCAGCATCATAATTTCAAAGGCAGGCGAATTGAAAAATTCGAGGATTTTCTCATGCTGCAAGAGTTTGTGAAGATCGTATGTATGCCTGATCTTCTTTTTAAGGTCCTCCAAAGGATCTTCAGTGTAAGAAAACCGGACCAAGCTCATTATCTTTTCGCAAAACGTTCGAGTGGTATCTAATACTTTGGCCTCAAAAGGTATCATCCCGTATTCTTCCGCTGTCGCCGCCTGTCCGTTGTTCGCCATCATTTCACCTACAAGCGAATTGAGAGATCGGTTTGCAGAAGGTTCATAATTCCCAAGCCAAGTTGATTCCAGAACGATCACATCTCGAATTTGTCCGAGATCGCCCGGTAATTCTTTGCTATAGGTGTGGGCAGTCTTGCGGATCATTCCCAATTTGTTGGTAATGCCTTCGATCTCAACTTCCGGCAATATTGAACCAACCAGTGTGCTTATCTTTTTCAGCTTTGTCTTCATTTTGCTGTCCGATTCGCCTTCGTTGCGCAATACGACCAGATCAACATCTTCTGAAAATCTGTCGATCAATTTGTTTTTGGATAGTGCAGTTCCACCTTTGAAAATGGTTTCCTTGCCGATCTCACTACTGAATATCGCGTATAAGACATAAGTGACCCAATAATCTTTCTCGACATAAACCGCAGAAATCTTCAACTGGTCGGCCGTAAACTGCACCGCTTGCCGGAATAGGATTTTATCCTCGTGAAGATTCATAGGATGTTCCACCTCTCGGCGGATGATAGCAATTTTGCGGCACCTTC
>CADEEU010000480.1 GCA_902826385.1 uncultured Acidobacteriota bacterium
GCGATATCGGAAAGAATCGCATAGCGATTACCTTCCATCACCAAGCCCATCGCGACGCCCGCAACCGGTCGTTTGATCGGCACGCCCGCGTCCATCAAACTCAAAATGCCGCCGCAGACCGATGCCATCGATGACGATCCGTTCGATTCTGTAATGTCCGAAACGATACGCAGCGTGTAAGGAAAGTCTGTTTCGTCTGGAAGCACGGCTTCTATAGCTCGACGCGCCAGATTTCCATGTCCAGTTTCGCGACGCGACGTTCCACCGAAGCGGCCTGCTTCGCCGACAGAGTACGGCGGGAAGTTGTAGTGAAGCATAAATCTTCTCTTGACTTCGCCCTTTTCGATATCGTCCATGTACTGCTCGTCCATCTTGGTTCCGAGCGTAGTCGTGACGATCGCCTGCGTTTCGCCGCGGGTGAACAGCGACGAGCCGTGAACACGCGGCAGCCAGCCGACCTCGCACGATATCGGACGGATCTCGGAAAACTTACGTCCGTCCGGCCGACGCCGGTTGCCGAGCATGTCTTCGCGAAATATCTTCTCTTTCAACTGGCCAAAGGCTTTTCCAGCCGTTGCGCGTGAACCCGGATCATCCTCGGGATAGCTTTCAACAACTTCTTTTTTGAGAGCGTCAAGCCCGGCGTAAACCTCGATCTTGTCACGTCCGGTCGAATCCAGGGCAGTACGCAGCTTGTCCGTCCATGTCTTTTCGACATCCGTAACGATGTGTTCGTCCAGAGCCGGAATGTGAAACTCGCGCTTGGTGATTGCCATGGCTTTGCCTAATTCTTTCTGCCACAGGCAAAGCCGCTTGATCTCTTTATGCGCCAACATCAGCGCTTCGACCATGATAGTTTCTTCAACTTCTTTTGCCTCGCACTCGACCATGCAGATCGCTTCTTCCGTTCCCGCAACAATGAGATTCAACTGCGACTCGCGGCGCTGATCGAAGGTCGGATTGATGATGTACTTGCCGTCGATCAAACCAATACGGATACCAGCGATGGGGTTGTTGAAAGGTATGTCCGAGAGATATAGAGCACACGATGCACCTGTAATAGCGATCACATCCGGGTCGTTCTCGGCGTCCGACGAAATGACCGTACCGACGATCTGCGTCTCAAACCTGTATCCGTCGGCAAAAAGCGGGCGGATGGGCCGGTCGATCAAACGGCATGTCAGCACTTCTTTCTCGCTCGGCCGTCCCTCGCGACGAAAATAGTTTCCGGGAATGCGGCCGGCGGAGTAACTCGATTCACGGTATTCGACCGTAAGCGGAAAGAAGTCCAATCCTTCTTTCGCCGTTCTCATGCTGACGGCGGTTACCAGCAGCATCGTATCGCCATAGCGGATGACGACCGAACCATCGGCCTGTTTTGCGACCTTTCCGGTCTCGACGACCAACTCCTTGTCTCCGAGTTTGATCGATTCATTCAAATATTTTTTTGCCATTATTTATCCTCGAAAAACGAAAACGGCCAAAAGCTGTATCGTGAAGCCTTGGCCGTTTCCGGATTCGTTCAATTTTTTCGAGGTCCTCTTTTGCATTTGGCCAAATCGCTGTCACGTTCAGCAGCCGCCAACAAATTCTTCGTGAGAACCTTTATTTCCAATGACTCGAAGCAGTCGAGGAAAGGGAAAAGTGAAAACGTCTAAAAGTGAAAAAGTCAGGATGGCTCACGCCGAAACCTTCTCCCTTTTTCACCTTTCCATTTTTTCACCTTCTCAATCCCAATTTCTTGATGATTTCGTGATATTCGTTAATATCACGTCGCTTCATGTAATCCAGAAGCTTTCTGCGCCGCGAGACCATTATGAGCAGGCCTCTACGCGAATTATTGTCTTTTTTGTGGGTCTTGAAATGCTCGGTCAACTCATTTATCCGCTGCGTCAGCAACGCAACCTGCACCTGCGACGAACCGGTGTCCGACCCGTGCGTTTTGTAATCGCCAACTATCTTTTCCTTAACTTCTTTTACTGTCGCCATAAACTATCCGACTCTAAAATGGTCTCTCCTTTTGCTCACAGTAACTCCGCCCGTACTGCTGGCGGTAACCGCGAAAATTATTGTATTTCGATCTAACCGAAAGGATGCTAAATCACTAAAAATACTACACTATCAGGGCTGTGATATCAACGGCGGGCCAACACGTCAGTACC
>CADEEU010000481.1 GCA_902826385.1 uncultured Acidobacteriota bacterium
GCCGGAGCGGAGGTGCAGCGACCTCTCGCGACGGTGGTAATCGGCGGGTTGATCACCTCGACGCTGCTAACACTTCTCATCCTGCCGACACTCTACGGCTGGTTCGAAAAGGAAACCGACTAAGAGTACACGGCGTCTGGAGGCAAAGCTCGGAGATCCAATTACTAAAATGATGAAAAATCTGGAGAAGAAAAATAGATGAAGATGATAATCGCGGTTATTCAACCTTTTATGCTGAACAGGTTAACAGCTGAATTTGAAGAAATTACCGATTTTCCAGGGCTGAGTGTTTCCGAGGTCCGCGGCTTTGGCAGAAAGGTTGACCGCGAGGGAAACCGGTTTACGGCGCTTGATCCGTATAAGACAAAATTGCGCGTGGAAATCGTAGCCAACGATGAAATGGCCGAAACAATAGTCGAAGCGATCCAAACGCATGCCCGTACAGGCAATCACGGCGATGGAAAGATCTTTGTACTTCCGGTTGAGACTGTAGTTCGCATTCAAACGGGGGAGACGGGAATGCAGGCTGTTTAAACAACCCGACTAGGCTGATCTTTGTCGAGTTAGTACTCGGTTTGCGGCACGCGGTCTCGCCGTCGACGTACTTTTGAGCTTTAACGCAAAAAACTATGTGAACTCAAAGGGCTACTTTAATAATGACGGGGCGAAACTTTGTTCTCACGGCGAAGACGGTTGCCAAAATTTATTCACAGACAAGAGGACTTAAAATTTTCAGTATTTAACGTCAAAGAGCTTACCATACGATTTCGCAAGGCTTTTCGGCAAAATTATGTCAACGCGTGAGTCAATATTGATTTTTATCATTTCGGCATTGCTGGTGATAGCCGCTGCGATTCACGGGTATGTGGTTGTTATGGTGTATTTGGACGAACGCAAAGATAAAAAGCAAAAACTTTTGGAAGCGTCGAACACTGAAAATCGGAGAAATTAAAAATGGGAGATTCGCACGGACATATGACGAGCGCGGCGGGGAAAAATAAGAAGAATCTGGCAATCGTTTTCGGGTTGACCCTGTTTTATCTGGTTGTGGAGGTCGTCGGCGGCTTTTGGACGGGCAGTCTCGCCCTGCTGGCCGATGCGGGACATATGCTCACCGACGTGGTCGGAGTCGGTCTGGCATTGCTGGCGATCTGGTTTGCCGAAAAACCGGCGACCCCGGAACGAACATACGGCTATTATCGGTTTGAGATCCTCGCAGCCCTCACGAACGCCGTCGTCCTGATCTTTATTTCTCTCTACATTCTTTACGAAGCTTATCAGCGTTTCAAAAACCCGCCGGAAGTAGAAAGCGCCGGCATGCTCGGCGTAGCGTCCGTGGGACTCGTTGTGAACATTATCGGGATGCTTATACTCCGAGCGGGCTCCACCGAAAGTTTGAACATGAAGGGAGCGTATTTCGAGGTTCTGTCCGATATGCTCACATCGATCGGGGTGATCGTCGCCGGGATCATTATGCTGACGACCGGTTGGTATTACGCTGACCCGCTGATTTCCGCCGGAATCGGCTTGTTTATCCTGCCGCGCACTTGGTCGCTGCTCAAAGACGCTGTCGGAGTTTTGATAGAAGGCACCCCGACCGATGTTGACTTAGCGAACCTGCGCGAAAGTTTAGAGAAAATTGACGGCGTGGCGGGCGTCCATGATCTGCATGTCTGGAGTTTAACATCCGGGGTGAACGCGATGAGCGTCCACACTGTTTTAGTGCACGACGATCAACACGATGCCGTGATGAAGAGCGTTCACGCGCACGTGACGGAAAACTTCAAGATCTCGCACGTCACGGTTCAGACCGAGTGCCAGGGCTACGCGGACCACGAAACGCATTTGTAGTTTGTTGGTGGCGCGGCTTCAAATACGAATCAATATTGCAGTGTCGATGGACACATATATATAAATGAGCGAACGATAAGGGAAAGCGTATGGCTGATTGTTGTGATAAAGATGATGCACTTGCGGGCCTCCGCGTAAGGCAAAGCAGGACGCTTAAGATCGTACTCGCGATCAACACAGTGATGTTTGTAGTCGGGCTTATCGCGGGAATCTACTCCGTGTCATCGGCGGTTCTTTCCGACTCCCTTGATAACTTAGGCGACGCTTTGACATACGGAATAAGTCTTTACGCTGTGTA
>CADEEU010000482.1 GCA_902826385.1 uncultured Acidobacteriota bacterium
TCGAGAACTCCTGGGCCAGGCGAACAACCGTGTCGTACACGGCCGATTCCCCGTGCGGATGATACTTGCCGATGGTGTCGCCGACCACGCGGGCCGATTTTTTATATGGTTTGTTATAGGTGTTGCCAAGCTCATGCATCGCCCAGAGCACACGGCGGTGAACCGGCTTTAATCCATCCCTAACGTCGGGCAATGCACGTCCGATGATGACGGACATGGCGTAATCGAGATACGAACGGCGCATCTCGTCTTCGATATTTATTTGATTGCGGTCTGTTAATGAATCCATTTGTTATTGAGTTTTTCCGAGACTTATCTGCGGTATTCACTGACCCGGAAACATAAAAAAGCACGCGATTAAAATGCTTGAAATGCCGGTTCCATTGATGCTATCATTTTAACGGCGATAAGCTCGGATCGCAACTTTCCTGCCCACCCGGGACAATAAGACTAGACTCCCTGCCAACCTTCGCTGCCTGCCCTGATTTTAGATTCTTTGGCTGGTAATTCCTGATGTCAACAACCTTAGTAGAGCCAACCGAACAAAAACGACCCGATGCTGCTCCCGCAAAGGACAATCGGCGGATACAAAGATACTCGCTTTCGCTCCCGACCAGGGTCGAGGTGAAGGTCGACAACAAATTTTCCTGGAACGAAGTAACGCGCCTTGAGGACGTATCGGCTTTCGGAGCCGGCTTTATCTTAAAGCGTCCCGTCAAACGCGGACGGCTTTTGCAGGTTGCCGCTCCAATGCCGCGGCAGCTGCGTTGCTACGATTTCATGGAACCGCAGTACAAGATTTGGGGCCTGGTACGCCGGTGCGTCCCGATAACCTCGAATCCCAGGGCCGAAAGTTATGCCGTCGGCGTTGCATTCGTCGGCAAAAATGCCCCTGCGGCGTTCAATGAAAACCCCGCAAAACTCTACGATCTTTCAACCCGGGACGACGGCGGCCTGTGGCAGTTGGTCGAAGCGGCCGCGATGCCGGACGAAAGCGACCTTCCTACGTACCTGCGCCGACACACGCGCTTTGCAATTCCGGAATCGCTGGTAATCGAGCTGCTCGACGAAAGCGGTGACGTGGCCGCCAGCGAAACGACCGTGACAGAAAACGTGTCGCTTGGCGGTGCGGCGGTTTTCACGTCGTTCAACGTCGAAGTCGGATCTTTCCTCAGGGTCAGAAGCGAACGGCTTGATACATCGATTATTTCGGTCGTCAGAGGAAAACGGGTCGGAGTAGACGGAATCGTCAGGCTGCACCTTGAGTTCATCGACCATTTGTTTCCGCTTGAGGGAATCGAGTAATAACGCGTCATAATAAGCAGGGATTTTTTCGGTCTTTGCGGAGGAACTAGATGTCCATTCCAGTTGAAGAAGCAGTAGAAGAAACGATAGAAGTTGAAGTTGAAGAGGTGCAGGATCCGGCCTCGACGCTGATGCACGCCGTCGTCAAGGTAAAGGAAGCTGAGAGCTCGTGGAAGGAAACTGCCGAGGTCATCAGCGTTTCGCCGACCGGTGCCGGCTTTTACCTGAAACGTGAGTGCAAGGCGGGAACTCTGGTTTCGCTGATGATGCCTCTCGACGCCGACATCCGCTGCTACGATCACGACAAAGAGCTTTACCGCGTATGGGGCCTTGTGCAGCATTGTCACAAATTAACGCATGACGATCCGGGCTATCACATTGGAGTCGCCTTTATCGGAAAGAACGCGCCGGAAAGTTACCAAACCGACCCCGAGCAAAGCTATCGCATTTGCGGAATGACTGAAGACGGACTTTGGAAGATCAAAGAAGCCGCAAAAGAGTTCAAGCCGCGAAAAGATGCCCGTTTTTATAACGCCGTCGATCACTACCTGGCAGTTGTCGATGGCCAACGAACGTCTCGTAAGGGTGAGCGGGCGATTACGGAAAATATCAGTAAGCACGGAGCCGCTGTTCTTACCAAACTCGATGTACACGTCGGCGACCGCGTTAAATTTATCAGTGAGCAGTACGATTTCTCAGGGATAGCGGTGGTGTGTAATCGCCGGGAAAGAAAAGGACAAGCGGTGTTGAACCTGCAGTTCGTGGAAAATACCTTCCCAATCGAGAAGATTTCGGCGGCGACGACTCAGCCTGCTGCAAAAGATAAAAAGAAAGAG
>CADEEU010000483.1 GCA_902826385.1 uncultured Acidobacteriota bacterium
TCGCCGAGCATTAAGTCTTTATCTAATTTTGCTTACTGTAAGAGTCTATCGCCACACGCATACAATCCGAAATTTCTGACGAGCCGGATTTGAACATCGTAAAGCCGCCGTCCCACTCCCACCATGCATTTGGTATCCGTAATTTTCCGAGTGCCGAGTACACAACTTTGGCGTGACGGCATCTGTCGTCCGGTGTGGCAGTTTCGGCGAAAGAGCCAAACTCCCCGACGAATATGGGCACTTTGTTTTTCTCCGACCAGTCCTTCGCGGCTTTTAGGTCCTTGAACATCTTTTCTGCTTTCGAATCGTCGCTGTATGACCCGATCAGCTTCTCGACCCATTTGCCCTGTGCGATCTGCGGAACCTTTGGATTCTTTTCCTTTACGAAGGGGAAAGGTAAGAATTTTATCTCCTGTATACCTTCGACGCCCGACCAGGTCGATCCTTGGTGCGTAAAAAGAAAAGGATCGTAATAATGAAACGTGTAGATAATGTTTTTATCGGCAAACGGCTGCGAATCCAGCATTGCCTGGCGTGAGTTCCAATCGTGAAATCCGACGATCAGCGTGTGCTTCGGAGCAATGTCACGCACGACCTTTATGATTTGTTCTGCCTGCCATCGCCACGTCTCGGCCGGCATATCATGGGGTTCATTTCGCAACTCAAAAAAGACCTTTTCGGGGTCGGTATTTTTGTATCGTTCCGCAATGCGAAGCCACAGATTTACTATCCGTTCCGCGTTTGCGGCTTCTGGAATAGATCCGTCGAATTCCGTGTGATGTAGGTCTACGATTACGTTTAGTTTGTTGGCCAATGCCCATTTCACGAACAGGTCCGCCATTTCGAGGCTTTTTGGATTTTCCCAATCATACGGCCGTTTCAACTGCATCCAGGCGCTAAAGCATATCGGAATTCGGACCGTTTTAAATCCCGCTTTCGCGATTTCAAAAAACGCTTTTTCTCGCTTGGCCGCCTCTTCCGGTTTGGCAAAATCCGAGAAATGCTTTTCTTTAGAGCCTTTCCACCAGTTGTCCAGGTAAGACAAGTTCATGCCCAGCCCAAGCCGATCGGAACGCTGCTGAGCCGGACTTTGGGCAAACGCGGCCTGGGTAAGAACTACGATCAAAAAAAACAAACACTGCTTTCGTTTCATTTGCCCTCAAGAAGTCGAAGTAGGACATGAATGTTTAATCGCAGGAGAATCCTCGAACTCCCGGCATCTATTTGAGCATAAATTTTCCGCTCAACCCGCCGATCATAACCGTGAAGTCGCCTGCCTCGACCGTCGGCTTGTTATCCGCCCCGATAAATGAAAGGTCGTCGCCGCCAAGTTTGAAAGTCAGCGTTTTGCTTTGACCCGGTTCGAGCGAAACTTTTGCAAATCGTCTGACGCGCTTTCCAGCGGGCGAGAGAGAAGCCACCTCATCGCGTACATAGACGATCACGGCTTCTTTACCGGCTCGCTTTCCGCTATTCCTGACGTCGACGCTTACCGTAACTTCACCGCCCATCGGAACCGTGTTTGGCGAGAGCTTTAAATTGCCGTACTCGTAAGTCGTATAACTTAGACCGGTTCCAAAATCGAACTGTGCTCTATTCGCCGCATTTCCGAATGCCGTTTCCTCGGTCTCGAAAAGCTTGTGGTCGTACATGATGAAATTGTTGGTATTGCGCGGATAGGTAAAGGGCAGTTTGCCATTCGGGTTGTAGTCTCCGAATAGAACGTCCGCTATCGCCCGCCCGCCTTCACTGCCCGGATTGAGGCCAAGAAGGATTGCTGGAACGCGTTCGGCTATACGGTTAATCACACGCGGACGGCCTTCGACCATGACGAGCACTACCGGTTTGCCGGTCGCAATGATCGCTTCCGCAAATTTTAACTGTGTCTCAGGCAGCGTAAGATCGGTTATATTGCCGGGCCTTTCGGTATAAGATCCCTCTCCGAGACACAGGACTACCAAGTCGGCATTCCTGGCGGCCGTAACCGCGTCCTGAACATTCACTTCTTCGTCCTGATCGGTCGGGGTCGAGTTGGACGGAGTATTTGCCGGTCGTTTGATTCGCGTGCCTTGAACGAAAGTAAAATTGGCCTTACCAATTTTTGACTCGATCGCCTGCCGTATCGTCTGCTTATCC
>CADEEU010000484.1 GCA_902826385.1 uncultured Acidobacteriota bacterium
TATTTATGCCTGTCGGTACGCAAGGCGCAATGAAGGGTGTACGGTTCGAATGGCTTGAGGATGAGCTCGACGCACGAATTATTCTCGGTAACACCTACCACCTTTTCCTGCGGCCGGGAATCGAGACCATAAATTCTTTTGGCGGGCTTCATAAATTTTCAACATGGAACCGTTCGCTTTTGACCGATTCCGGCGGTTTTCAGGTTTTTTCGCTTACCGATCTCCGGAAACTTTCTGACGACGGTGTCGAATTTCGCTCTCATATCGATGGCAGCAAGCATTTCCTATCACCTGAGGTTTCGATGGAGGTCCAGGCGTCGCTCGGTTCAGAGATTGTGATGGTTTTTGACGAATGCCCGCCCGGCGATGCGGGCCACGACGCAACCAAAAAGAGCCTTGAACTCACCGCTCGCTGGGCACACCGTTCGAAAAAAAGATTCAACGAATTGCAGGGCCTGGTTCAGAGTTCAAGCTTTGGCATGTCTCACGCTTATGAGGAACAAGCTGAAGCTTGTACTCTGAACGGTAGACAAGCGCTTTTTGGCATCGTTCAGGGTGCAGGTCATTTTGATCTTAGAAGTGAGAGCCTCGAACGCACGGTCGAGATCGGTTTTGACGGCTACGCGATCGGCGGGTTGAGTGTCGGCGAGGAAAAAAGCGTGATGTACGGCGTGCTCGAGTATCTTGCCCCGAAGATGCCAGCCGACAGACCGCGATACCTGATGGGAGTGGGAACGCCCGAAGATCTGATCGAAGCCGTCGGTCGCGGCGTCGATATGTTCGATTGCGTGATGCCGACCCGTAACGGACGCACGGGCGGCGCGTTTACTTCACGAGGCAAGCTAAACATCCGAAACGCCAAATACATCAAGGACGATTCGCCGATCGATCCCGAATGCAGCTGTTCCGTCTGCCGACGCTATTCAAGGGGTTATGTCCGTCATCTTTATCAGGCCGGCGAGATGAACGCCGCTATCTTTATTTCTCACCACAACGTGGCTTTTTACCTTGACACCATGAAAAGGGTTAGGCAATCTATCAAATCCGGCTCGTTCCTTCGGTTCCGAAACGAATTTCTAAGCAAATTACGGGAAAATGAGGATAAAGGGTGTTGATATACTCTTAACGAGCGTTTATTATTAAAGTTTGTTTTGCTCACGAAAGTATAGATGAATACATTTCTATTGTTTTTTCAGGACGCCGGAGCGGGTGGTCTATTGTGGACCGTCCTGCCTTTCGTATTTATTTTTGGAATTTTCTACTTTCTAGTCATTTTGCCTCAGAAGAAACAAAAGCAGCAGCTTCAGGACATGATCACGGAGTTGAAGATCAACGATGAGGTCGTGACCAACGGCGGAGTCATAGGCAGGATCAAGGAAGTAAAGGACACAAGCTTTATCATCCAAAGTGCCGAAAAATCGTTTATCGAGATCGGCAAAAGTGCGGTAGTCGGTAAAAGGCCCTAAGTAATAATCGGTCCATCGAATGCTCGTTTGCCTTTCCCGGGCGAGTTTCTTTGGCAGTCATAGTAATGAAAAACAACAGTCTCACGATCAGAGCAATCATCATCCTTGTGGTGACGCTTGTCGGTATTTACCTCTGCATCGGTCCGCGTAAAGCGCCGACGAAACAGGATTTTTCCTGGGCCGGCATCAAGAAGAACCTTGAACAAAACATCAGTCTCGGGCTCGATTTGAAGGGCGGCTCGCATTTGGTGATGCGGGTCAAAACTGATGAGTACCTTAAGGTCCTGACCGAGAATAACGCTCAAGCCGCATTGAAGGCCCTTCAGGATGCAAATGTACAGGTCGGCGAGAATACGGTAGTCACAGAGAACGGTACTTACTCTATTTCGATCAACGCGACCGATGCGGCCCAGACGCAGGCGTTAGCCGATGAAGTAAAGAAAAAAGTCGATTTCGTAAACTGGACTGAGTCGATCAGTGGAAGCACTGTTTCGTGGACGCTGCCATCGAATATCCAGACGGTTCTTAAGAATCAGGCTGTCGAACAGGCATTGAAGATCATCGAAAGCCGCATCAACTCATTCGGCGTGAAAGAGCCGACGCTTCAGCGTCACGGTGCCGAATCTTCGGGACAGATTCTTCTGCAAATGCCGGGCGTCGACG
>CADEEU010000485.1 GCA_902826385.1 uncultured Acidobacteriota bacterium
CAACGGATAGTGATCGACTCTTCTGTTATTCTCTATTCGCTATTCGTTTTTCGTTATGCCGAATCAGAACCCGTTATCAATTTTCCTTGGTCGGGTCGGTTATTTTCAGCCTGGCGACGGCGTAATCGTATCTGGTCACCTGTGTGCTGCGCCAACCTTTCGGTTCGAGGCCGCCGCGACGGGTTTCAGTGTATTCGATGATGCCGTTATCGTCAGCGACGATTTTGATCTCGATGGATTTTAGCCGGACAGCATCGCGTTCACGCACGCCCGAATCGGTCCACGCGGCTCGGCGAGTGTAAATCTTCCGCGATGCGTCCCTGGCGTCCGTTTCGACGAAATACTCGTACTCGCCGTCCGGGATAACCATCATCGCGTTTTTCGAGCACTCCTTCGCCGACTTTTTCCAGCCATTCTTAGCGTCGTGGCAGAAAAACTCCGCACCGATCTGGATCGCATCGTTCGAAGTTTTCTTCCCTCCGAATTCCGCCGTGACATTGATCCGCTTAGCGTCGGGACCGGCAAAATCCGAAACGATATTCCGCGTCCCGGTCAACTGTTCGCCGGTGTAAAACTTTTCCACCGTCACGATACGCCGATCCTTAACCGAAGCCACATCAAGCGCATTCATTAGTGCCGAGTTGTAGTCGGTTTCAGACACCCGCTCTCTCTGTGCAAACGATGCACACACAAACATCAAGATGAGAATGAATAGTGACAATATCTTCACATAACCTCTTCGTATGAGGTCTTACCTTCTGGACGTCATTTAATTGGAGCTTCGATGCTAAGTTTAGCCGGATACGTATATGTCCAAACGATATCAATGCTGAGATGACCATCGCTTTCGATGGTCTGAGATTGTCGTTTGACGAACCTTCCGTCGGCACCGATACACATTTGCTCTACGATCGAGTACCAGTGATCCCCACCAGGTCGAAGCTGGTAACTCCGAAACTTCATTGATTCATAGAGGTCCAAGTTCGAACCAGAAAGCGGAACCTTACCTAAATACGCAAAATCGAATTTTTGCTGCTGTTTGCCCGCCGGCTCACCCCAAGCACTGAAACGGTTCCCGCCTCTTGGCTCCTTTTCCTGCTTTAGCCATTTGCTGCCTTCGGTTCGAAGGTATTCCACACCATCTACCCTGATTGTTTCTCGTTCTTTTGCGCCTTTCACGTCTTTCTCGGTTCTCAATGATCGCCGATTACCGTTGGGCGTACTTTCAGTGACCTCCGAAATAGCAAGTGTCACCTCTGTCGCAGAACCTTTATCGAAATGCTTGGAATCCATTTCGGTCCGACGGTTCGATTCAAAAGTAAGCTTCTCAGCGGCCGTTTTAATCTTCTCGAATTCTTGTTCGCTAAGTTCCTTTTTCTGCGCCAGCCCCGACAAAGCCAGCGAGAAGAAAAGTACCACCATTAGAATTCCGCGAATGTGTAAATCTAGCATCTAACCTAACGCCTCCAGATTTTGTGTCAATGTCTGAATCTGTCGTTCGATCTCCTCTTTTCTTTCCCTCAACTCCTGCACCTTCTCCGCTGGTGCCCGTTCGACAAAATTCGCGTTCGAAAGCTGGCTATTCAGACGCTGGAGTTCGGTGTCCAGCTTGGCTATGTGTCCGGCAAGGCGTTCGCGTTCTTTGTCGAAGTCGATCAGGCCTTCCAACGGGACGGCTAGTTCGGCACCGCCGGTTAGGACGGCTTTGGCCGAGGCTTTGGGCACGTCTAGCGAATCGCCTAGTACAAGTTTATCAGCACGTGCAAGCTTTTTGATCTGGGCCTCGTTGGCGGCGAGCGTGGAGAGCATTTCCGCATTTGCAGCAACGTGGATATCGACGCGGTCGCTCGGTTTTATGTTCATTTCCGAGCGAATGTTGCGGACTCGTTTGATCGCGTCAATGACGAGCTGCATCTCGGCCTCAGCGGTTTCGTCGATGGCGGATTCATCTCCCGGCGGAAATGCGGTGAGCATTATGGTCGGCTCGGCACTCTTATAGGCCGCGGCCAGCATTTCCTTTGAAATACCGGGCAGCTTTAGCCAAAGCTCCTCCGTGAGATACGGCATGAATGGATGCAGCATTCGCAGGGCGATCTCGAGAACCGTCAGGATTTGCGTAGTACTCACG
>CADEEU010000486.1 GCA_902826385.1 uncultured Acidobacteriota bacterium
GAGTAGCTCAGTTGGTAGAGCGTCAGCCTTCCAAGCTGAATGTCGCGAGTTCGAGTCTCGTCTCCCGCTCCAAGTTATTTTGATAATTTGAGCCTGATCGTTTGTCCCGGAGCGAAATGCCGTCGAAGCCGTCAGAAGAAGTACGACGTTACAATCGCGAATACTACCGCCGCAACCGTGAACGTTTGCTGGAAAAGCAGCGTTATAAGAACCGCAGGTTTGCGGAAGGCCGGCGGAAATGGTTGAGCGATTATAAGAAGAATTTGAAATGCTGTCGTTGTGAGGAAAATCATCCTGCCGCGCTTACATTTCATCACAGGGATTCTTCCACAAAGGAATTCGATATCGGCAACGCGATCAACCTGGGAGTGGGCTTAAACAGGCTGATGGCAGAGATCGAAAAGTGTGATGTGCTCTGCGCCAATTGTCATGCGAAGGAGCACTACTCGCAAATGTTTGAATGAGCCCGAATAGCTCAGGGGTAGAGCGTTTCCTTGGTAAGGAAAAGGTCTCGGGTTCAAATCCCGATTTGGGCTCCAGTTTAATATCTAGCTAATTTTTTACTCTTTGAGAGGACATATATAGATGAGCAAGGAAAAATTCGATCGCAGTAAGCCGCACGTGAATATCGGGACTATTGGTCACGTGGATCATGGGAAGACGACGTTGACGGCAGCGATCACGAAAGTGATGTCGAAGCACAACCCGAAGATGGTTGTGCGTGCTTTTGATTCGATCGACAACGCGCCTGAAGAGAAGGCTCGTGGTATTACGATCGCGACGGCACACGTTGAGTACGAGACGGCGAACCGCCACTACGCACACGTCGATTGCCCGGGCCACGCCGATTACGTCAAGAACATGATCACGGGAGCCGCCCAGATGGACGGAGCTATCCTTGTGGTTGCCGCGACCGACGGCCCGATGCCGCAGACGCGCGAGCACATTCTGCTTGCACGTCAGGTGGGCGTTCCTTCGATGGTCGTGTTCATGAACAAGGCCGACATGGTTGACGATGCTGAGCTGCTTGAGCTGGTCGATATGGAGATCCGTGAGCTGCTTAGCTCATACGAATTCCCGGGCGACGAAATCCCGATCGTCCAGGGTTCGGCCCTGAAAGCATTGGAAGGCGATGCGGCATGGGAGCCGAAGATCGACGAGCTGATGCAGTCGGTGGACGATTACATTCCGACACCGGCCCGCGAGACGGACAAGCCGTTTCTGATGCCGGTCGAAGACATCTTTACGATCCAGGGCCGCGGAACTGTGGCGACGGGACGCATCGAGCGCGGCCAGATCAACGTGAACGAGCCGGTCGAGATCGTCGGGATCAAGGACACGAGAAATAGTGTCGTAACGGGCGTCGAGATGTTCAAGAAGCTGCTCGATAGCGGAATGGCGGGAGACAACGTCGGCTTATTGCTCCGCGGAGTTGAGCGAAAAGAGATCGAACGCGGCCAGGTTATCGCGAAACCGGGCTCGATCACGCCGCACACGAAGTTCAAGGCCGAAGCATACGTGCTCACCAAAGAAGAAGGCGGACGCCACACCCCGTTCTTTACCGGCTACCGCCCGCAGTTCTACTTCAGGACAACGGACGTGACCGGAGTCGCACACCTTCCGGCGGGAGTCGAGATGGTCATGCCGGGCGACAACATCCAGATGGAGATCGAACTGATCGCCCCGATCGCAATGGAAAAGGGACTGAGATTCGCCATCAGAGAAGGCGGCCGAACCGTCGGTGCCGGCACCGTTTCGGAAGTTGTGGAATAAAAGTTCAGAGTTCAAACTTTGGTTTGTCCTCCGTTGAAAGAAAGACACGCTGAAGCGTGAACTCTAAACGAGGTTTTTTGTATGCCGAGAGATAATATTATTTTGCAGTGCACCGAGTGCAAAGAGCGGAATTACGTGACGACAAAGAATAAGAAAAACACGCCTAACAGGCTGGAAATGAACAAGTTCTGTCGCCGCTGCCGCTGTCACCGTCTGCACAGAGAGAACAAGTAAGTGGACAGTGGACAGTGGACAGTTTCTGAATTGTACACTATCCGTTATCCACTGACACAGGGGTATGGTGTCAATGGTTAGCATGGAGGTCTCCAAAACCTTAGGTGCGGG
>CADEEU010000487.1 GCA_902826385.1 uncultured Acidobacteriota bacterium
ATTCCGTGGGCCCGCTATTGTCTTAGCTGTCAGGAGTTGGTTGAGCAGGGCCTGCTCGACGACGAGGAATAGCTTTATTTTCAGCCTACCGTTTGCCTTACTCTCCCCACATAACGCTGGCGTTCGGTTCGGCTAATGTTGGATTTCTTACCTGACTCCCTGGTCTCTATTCTTTACCCGCAATTCTGTGGTGCATGCGGTCGCTTGGTTGAAAAGTCAGTCGATGGAGCCGCTTGCTCCGACTGCTGGGCAGCAACAAGATTCTTCGACAAACAAACCGGCCTCTGCCCAAAGTGCGGAGTGTTTTTGACCGATTCAACTTCGTCTGTGCTGGGTTCCTGCGGCCTATGTGACGATCACCAGTATGACTCGGCCCACGCGGCTGGCATATATCACGCCGCACTTGCGGCATCGGTTCTCCACCTCAAGCGTATCCCAACCATTCCGCGGCGAGTGCGGGACTGCCTGATTGAATCCACGCTTAGAATTGATCTTCCGAACGACTACCTGGTTATACCTGTACCGCTTTCAAAAAAACGGCAGCTCGAACGCGGGTTCAATCAGGCTGCGATGTTAGCGGACACGATTGCAAAACATGCCGGACGGCAACTTGATGAATTTACCCTCGTACGCGAGATCGATACGCCCATGCATCGCGTAGCAATGGACCGCAAGGCCCGTGAGGCGACGGTGAAGAGTGTTTTCAATGTGATCAGGCCCGCTCTGATCGAGAACAAGCACATTTTGCTCGTTGACGATGTAATGACATCCGGCTCTACCGTTTCGCAATGCGCCCGCGTATTAAAGAAAAACGGCGCGGGCAAAGTGATAGTGCTCACTCTCGCCCGCGCCGAATAGTCTCTTAACCCGGCCTACGGAGTATCGCGGTTTGGAATCGGTAAATCCCCGGTTGTTCCCCAGTTCGGGTACTGCAACAGGCCGGCGGTGCTGCCGATCACAAACCACGTTCCGGACGCTGCCCTGAATACGGCAATGTCGTCGCGGTTATCGTTGTCATAGTCGCCAGGAACCGGCACGTCACCGCTGGCTCCCCATGATGTGACAGCGAACGTATTGTTGCTGAATTTCTGGAACCACTGTCCTGTGGACGGTCGGAATATGGCAAGATCATTGCGGCCATCGCCATCGAAATCGCCAGTCGTCGGAATGTCGTTCAACACCCCGTACTGATTGACGCGAATGCCGTTGTTGGTACTGTTGATCGAATACCACGTTCCATTCGATGGCCGCCAAACGGCAATGTCATATCGTCCGTCGCCGTCGTAATCGCCTGCAACCGGAATATCGCCGTTTGCTCCCCATGAGGCAGCCGCCAATCCGTCATCGGACGACTTACGCAGATACCAAACGCCGGTCGACGGCCTGAACAACATAAAATCTGATCGACCGTCGCCGTCGTAATCACCCGCGGCCGGGATATCGCCGGCCTCGCCCCAAGTCACGATCCGAAACGTCTGTTCGCCGCTATTAAAGTAATACCAGTTGCCGTTGCTCGGACGAAAAACCGCCAAATCAGCTCGGCGGTCATTGTCGAAATCTTCGCCGACCGGAATGTCACCATTGATTCCAAACTCGCTGACCCGTATCGAACCGGTAACTGCGTTCCGTAAGTACCAGGTTCCATTGCTTGGCCTAAATACCGAAAGATCGGTCCGGAAATCGCCGTCAAAATCGGACGAAGCTTTTGTGGGGACTATCTTTTGAATTATCCCGGTTCCTAGTTGGAGTACATAAAGCTCCCCGTCCTCGTCTTCGCCAAACGAAGTGAGGTTAAAATCGACAATGTCGAAAAGGGGCAGCTGCTGTCCGCCGTGCCACAACAAAACCTCGCCGGTGCAATAGTCTCCGTAAATATAAGAACCGTTCGGCAGCGTGCCAAGCCCGCCACGGTAAACATATCCGCCGGTTATCGAGCACCTGCTGCCCGTGCTGTCGTACTGAAATACAGGCGGAATGAAATTTGCCGGAATGCAAAGTGGCGCATTTAAGCCCGTACATTGCGTTCCTTCATACACACGCCAGCCGAAATTACCGCCGAGAGTTATGATGTCGACCTCTTCCAACGCTCCCTGGCCGACATCGGCCAGCCACAGTTGT
>CADEEU010000488.1 GCA_902826385.1 uncultured Acidobacteriota bacterium
CAATGTCGTATCTGGTTTTCGAAGTCACCGCCGCCGTTTGTCCGGTTACATCGTGCCGCGTCGTCGACGTCAGATTCCCGCGGCCTAGTACAAAAGCCGAGCCGAAGTTGGTCGTGTCGTGCCGCGCAATAGTTGTCGGAATTTGATTTGTCTCAAACGTAAAGTTCTCGCCGTCGTAAACATAAGTCATTCGCGAAACCTGTTCGAGCGATTGTGTGATGTCGTTCTTTCCCCAGGCCCGGGTTTCGAGAGGCAGGCCGAGGATGCGTTTTGATACGTAATCGGGAGCGAGGTTGTAATCCGTTTCGATGCGTTTTATCACGTTGGTCAAACCGACATCGAAGACCTCCACTCTTTTTACAAGACCGTAAAGGGCGACAGGCGAGCCGGTCGAGACGGGCAGATATTCGACTGCGGTCTTCTTCACGTTAACGGTATCGCCGACGCGGGATTCTATTACGCGCGGGTTGAGGATGTAGGTCAGCGCGGTGTTGTCCTGAGTGTAGTCCGTCCACGTCCAGCGTTTCCGGTCGGTGCAGGTTGTGCCGCTTGTCAGGCAGTCTTCGCTTGCCAGCGGCAGGCCTTCCTTCCAGCCGGATTCGCCGACAAATGTGCGCGAACGAAGATTGTCCGGATGATTTTCCATCCAGACCTGGACCATCGCTCCTGTTCCGGTCAGGCCGCCGACGTTGAACGCCTGATTCGCGGTGATGTCGTTGCGAACTCTGATCAGATTTCCGTTGTTAAAGTTTTCGACATAGCTGTCCGTCCACTCAAGCTTGGGCGAATCCGTGTTCGTCGCCGCCGGCGTCTCTAAATTTGTTTTTACATAGTTCAGCTCGTGGTTGTCGGCGGCGTAGTTCTGCACTTTCCAAACCTGACCGTAAGAGTTGTGCGTAAACCTTGTATAGCTTTGATCGGGATACGTGATCCTGTCCAAAACTCTTAACACGGTTCCGTTAGGCACGCCGATGACTGCAAGCGAGCCGAAGTTCGTATTTATCGTCTGCGTCGTATACGTGAACGAAGCCCATGTGTAAGTAATATTTCCGCCGCTGCCGTTGTTGTCTTTCCATGTCTGCGTAAGGGCCGACGGATATCCTTGAGCGTCATAGCTTACGGTCACGACGCGGCCGAGCGTGTCGGTCATTGTTTGAAGATTCCCGAACCCGTCATAGCCATTGGTGATGTAGTTTCCGTTACGGTCTTTGATCTCGGTACAGCGATACGCACCCGTATTCCACGTAAACTTCATCACTGTGCCGTCGGTTCCGGTGACATTGAGGGTCGTGTTTTCGACCGGCATGTTCGGGTTTGCTCCGCCGGGGGCTTTTAACCGGACGTAACTAGAGTCGGCGGTTTCGTACGTGTTGGTCGCCCCGATCTGACGGAACTCTACGCGGCCGCCCGACGGCGTGACCATCAGATAAGCAAACTTTCCCGTCTTGCTGTCGAGATAAGACGGCTCGATGGTAGGGAAGCCGAGACGGAATCCCGGCGTGACGTTGCTGTAATCCGTGTCGAAATAGATCTCGCTGCCGCTTTTCGTCCACACCAGCGAGTTGTACCCGATGCCGAATCCCGCATCCAGACCCGCACGTCCCGACAGGCTCACAAGTGATCTTCCCCAGGCAAAATTCCGCGAATAATAATCGGTCCCGCCGGTCGCGTTCTTAGGATTGAGACGGTCCTGAGCAAGTTGTGCGGCCGACACCGTACCACCGACTTGTTTTATGTAAGACGAAGGAACCGCCGTATCGCCCGCCACGCCCAACTGTTGTGCATCGAACGCGCCGTTACTGCTTTTGATCGTGTACCATGTGCCGGTCGTAGGACGCCAGACGGAAAGATCGGCTTTATTGTCGCCATCATAATCGGCGGGCGTCGGAGGATCAGCAATGTCGTCAAACATCCGCGATTCCGAGGTCAACTGCCCCAGCGTCTCTGAGGCCTATTTGTCGTTACCGTTGTAGCAGACAACATCATTCGGAGTAGCACGGTGAAATAGCCAGCGGCATATTCTTTTGGAAGTTAATACGCAATTGGAGAACGCCCCGAACGTAAAAATCCAGCCTGCCGTACTCTGTTCTTCCCCTCCCAATTGCAGA
>CADEEU010000489.1 GCA_902826385.1 uncultured Acidobacteriota bacterium
AGCTCTCGCGAAGTATCGAATTTTGCCTTTTGCGGAGCTATCGGCGAATATCCGCGTGCAACATGCGGCTGCGGTACCTGATGAAATTTAGGCCTAATGCTTGTTGCAGTCTCGAATTCATCGGCATATCGGCGAACACCTTCAAGGTCCCGCCAAAACTCGTCAACCGATTGATGCCGTTCGGAAGGTTCGCGGCTGGTCGCTCGTTTAAGGACTAGCTTTAATTCGTCCGCCCATTCTTCGTTTCGGACCGCCAGTGGCAGATCGGTTATCGGTTGATTGGAGTAAAAGCGTGGTGCCTCGCGGGTCAGTAGTGCATAGACGGATTTTGCCAGCGAATAGATGTCGGCGGCCGGCGTCAGCGCCGGAACGACCATTACGTCGCCGTTTGCGTTCAGCGGGCTGTGCTCGGGCGCGGCGTATATGTTCGTTCCGACCCGCGTGATCGGGGCGTCCGACGTGGTTAATCTGGCTACGCCGAAATCGGCGATCTTGATGGTTTCCCTGTCTTTGGTTAGAAGCAGATTTTGAGGCTTGATGTCGCGGTGGATTACTCCGTGATTGTGCGCGTGTCTTAAACCGGCACAGGTTTGCTCGATGTACTTGAGCGCGGCCTTAAGGCTTAGCGGAGTTTCGCGACACGCTTTGTGCAGATCTCCGCCCTCGAGAAATTCGAGAACGAGGTAGTGAAACAAAGTGCCGCGAGCATCGCGGGCGGTCCCGTGTCCAAGCCGGCTGATTATATTCGGGTGCCTGACGCGGTCGAGCGCGACCGCTTCGTTTTGAAAGTTTTCGACCAGCGTGCGTTCAAGATCGGCGTCGAGATCGTCCTGAAGAAAAACGTTCAACGCCTTGATCGCAACCATTCGATGAGGGGACTGGTCCGCCGCCAGAGTATCACGCGCGGCAAAAATCTCGGCGTAACTGCCGCGTCCAAGCTGGGCAAAGATATCGTAACGCTTATCAAGCCTGCAATTTTCGAGCGACAGCTCCTTCATCCCTGAACAAAACCGGTCAAACAAAAGGTCCGCGGCCTTCGAACGGTATGTACGACATTATAAGGTCAAAGTTCAAAAAACACACCTAAAAGAAAAAGCCCGCCTCGAGCGATGACTCTTCGAGGCGGGCAAACATCGTCCGCGGAGGTGGACGATAGACGAATTGTTTTGCGGCTAGTCCGTAGCCCGCTCAAACCCAGTGGTCTGCGCATACTGGAAGTAAGGCGTCCCAGGCGGCAGCCGGTCCGGGTCAAGAAACGTGCTGTCGAACACCCAGTTACGCGACGGCGGGTTGTATACGGTGTTACAGCACTTGAACGTGCCGTTATTATTACGAGAGTTGAACAGATTAATCAGGGATCCGCTGTAGTCAAATCTCACACCCGTCCAAATCTCAAGAAAGCGCTTGAAATTATGCACGCCGCCGTTTTCCTTCCAACCGTTGACTGAGCTCCCCTGATGCACCACGCCAGCGTCTCCCCTGGTCGAAATAGCGTCGCCCGTTATCAACGCAAAACGCATGTGCGTAGGCGTCGCGACCCGGTTTGCACGGTTGTACGGCGAGATAAAACTCTGCGAATCCAACCAGCCATTCGACAGGATCGTAACCGCGTCGGCCACGATCGATGCGGGAATATGCGTAGGGGTATTGAACGGGAAATACTGATCATAAGTAGTATTTCCTGGATTCGGAGGGCCCGGAGGCGCGGCTGCCCCGGTGGCGTTGTAGTTCCCCAGAACGTAAACTCCGTTTTCGGATGCAACCGTTAACCCCTTTGTATTGCTGGGCGTTCCGCTGTCATAAATGCCCGGTAAAACAGTAGCGTTGATCAGCCTCACTCCACGCCTAAAGTAAGGATGATCGTTAACGGCGGCCCGGTCTGGCGTGTATGTATCCGGGTATCTGGCAGCTTCGCAAGTAGAAACCCCGCTGAGACAATTGTTTGTGGCGCTGCCTGGGTTGATATATCGTCTATCCAACACACCAGCCCCGAAACGCGGAATGAAACCGGCTGGTCCAACGAGCGGACCGTCCAGATCTTCGCCCGACTGCATTACTCCGTCATTACCCGGCGAGGTTCCGTAAACGTCCT
>CADEEU010000490.1 GCA_902826385.1 uncultured Acidobacteriota bacterium
CATAGGTTACGCCCAGCCGCAGGCAAAGATCGGCAAAACCCATAATGCCGAGGCCGACCGGGCGCGTACGTTTGACCACGTCTTCGATCTGCGGCAAAGGAAAGTAGCCCGCATCGACGACGTTGTCCAAAAACTGAGTGCTGCGATGTACCGCATGCGAAAGTCTTTCCCAATCGACGCCGCCGTCGATCGAGCCATCGCTGTCCGACACCTTGTAAAACTTTGCAACGTCTATCGACCCAAGGTTGCACGAATTGTTGAAGTGGAGTTGCTGCTCACCGCATGGATTACACGCATAGATCGGCCCCATCGACTCCATCAGGTGATTGTGCCGGTTTACTTCGTCGATAAATATGATTCCCGGTTCGGCGTATTTGTGGGCCGACGCGATGATACGTTTCCAGATGTCGGGGGCAAAGACCATTCCCGGCATCGGCGGTTCTTCGACGGTGTAGTCCGAAAGATCGGCGGTTTCAAACGCGAACTTGTCGGCGAACGTCGCGGTCGATCCGTCAGAGCGGCGATGCAAAACATATTCCGAACCCGTGACGGGATCGAACACGCTCTGCGTCCACGGTTCGCCGTTGAATTCGGTCTGGAACCAAACGCCGCGATCGACGGCTTCCATAAACGCATCGGTGACGGTGACCGAAATATTAAAATTCGTCAGGCTGCTTTGATCGTTTTTTGCATGTATGAACCGAAGAATGTCTGGATGATTGACACTCAAAATGCCCATGTTGGCACCGCGTCGAACGCCGCCCTGCTTTACGACCTCGGTCGTCTGGTTGACGATGTTCATAAAGCTGACCGGACCGGATGCCACGCCGCGCGTCGAATTGACCATCGATCCCGCCGGACGCAGAAATTCGTAGGTCATGCCGGTTCCGCCCCCGGTTTGATGGATTATCGCAACGTTCTGGGCGTGTTCCATTATGCCTTCAATCGAATCGGGGACGTTCAGCACAAAACATGCCGCGAGTTGGCCTTTGGGTTTGCCGGCGTTTACCAGGCAGGGCGTGTTCGGGATGAATTCGCGGTCGAGCATGATCGCGAGCATCTCGTTATAGAACGCATCGCGCTCGGCCGGGTCGGTTTCGGCGGTGGAAACGTGCCCGACCACGCGGCGGACTATGTCTTCCCACTTTTCAAGCGGCTCGCCGTTCGCATCCTTGGTCGCGTAACGTCTTGCGACGACCTTTTCCGCGTTCAGGCCGAGAGGTCTGAAGCTTCGTATGGTCCCGCTTCCGCCTGCTCCATTTGCAGGGTCGTCACTTTTAACGCGGGTTTCAGCCGCCGCCGATTCGAAAGCCTGGCTCATGCTAAATCTACTCCTTACACCATTGGTGCCGATCAGGAATTCTGTTTATCTACTATTTTACCACTTGGATTTGTCTATTCTAAGGCGAGTCGCGTCAGGTTATCGAACAGGGAAATCGGACTTCTCGAATCTCCTTTCTGCCCGAAATCGTAGTTTATTTACAGTCGGCTTGTCAATAAAAATTTCCACAAGATATTGGGGTAGCATCCGTAACCCCAACAATAAGTAGATATTACTGAAAGCATCGCTTTAATGCGAAAAGCAGGGAAATATTGTGTCGAGAGTTATGGCGTTCAGGCAACGACCTTGCTCACAAGAACAGGTGCGGATGCATTGTCTCCCAGCTTGTAGACTTGGGTCAGTCGATGCCGGACTTGCTCGGCTTGTTCGGAGGACCTGGCGTAGATAACGCCGAGTTCGTCCCCGTTTTCGATACGGTCGCCAATCCTCGCAAAACTTTCGAACCCGACCGCATGATCGACCTTGTCGTCTGCCCGCGTTCTTCCGCCGCCGATCTCGCAAACGGCGTTACCGATCGCAAGCGTATCGATCTCGACAACATGCCCGTCGCCTTCCGCAGTGACAGGGAACTTGCCGATCTCTGAGCTCAATAGCGATTCGGGCCGTTCGCAAACGTTGGTGTCACCGCCCTGGGCCGATACGTTCTGTCGAAATCTTTCGAGTTCCGAGCCGTCGGCCAGAACTTCCATCGATCTTTTCCGGGCGCTTTCAAGATCAC
>CADEEU010000491.1 GCA_902826385.1 uncultured Acidobacteriota bacterium
GTTGAAATAGTATCGACGTTTTCATACTCTTATCTCCATGATCGTTCTCGGGATAGAAAGTTCTTGCGACGAGACTGCGGCGGCAATTATTCGTGACGGCCGCACGATACTTTCGTCCGAAATTTTTTCGCAGATAGACATGCACAAACCTTACGGCGGTGTCGTCCCGGAACTTGCATCAAGAGAGCATTTGGCGAGGATCGAGACCGTCGTCGATACGGCGTTGCGGAACGCAGGGACAGAACTACGTTCGATAGATGCAGTCGCGGTTACGCAGGGGCCGGGGCTTATCGGGTCGCTGCTGGTAGGGGTTTCGTTTGGAAAGGCTCTTGCATTCGGCCTTGGGGTTCCGTGCATCGGCGTTAATCACATCGAAGGACACGTTTACTCGGTGGTTTTTGAGAATCCGCCGATCGAGTATCCGGCATTGGCCCTTATCGTTTCCGGCGGCCATACGAATCTGTTTTTTATCCCCGAGGAAAGAAAATACAAGGTGGTTTCGCGCACGCGCGATGACGCCGCCGGTGAAGCATTCGATAAAGTGGCCAAGATGCTGGGCCTGGGCTATCCGGGCGGACCGCTGATCGAGAAAGCGGCGAAGAACGGAGATTCCAAGTCGATCCGGTTTCCGAAAGCGAAAATTTCGGACGGGCGTCCCGATTTTAGTTTTAGCGGCTTAAAGACGGCGGTTTCGCGTTATATAAAAGAACATCAAATCACTCCGGTCGAAAACGGGGGAGAACCTTCTCGCGAGATAAACGACCTTGCAGCTAGCTTTCAAAAGACTGTGGTCGAGTCGCTTGTAGGTACAATGAGAAAGGTCGCGCTCGAATTGAAGCCTCGAACGTTGGTCGTCGCCGGTGGAGTTGCCTGCAACCTCGCGTTGCGGGATTCCGCGGAAAAACTGGGTAAAGAACTCGATATTCCCACGTACTTTCCGTCCAGGCACCTTTCAACCGACAACGCCGCAATGATTGCCGCCGCGGGCTACGCTCACTTATCTCGGGGCGAATCTTCAGACCTCTCAATGACCGCCGACATTACGCTTCGTCTTCAGAATTTCGACAATGAAGACGCCGGCTTGAAAAAGAAGGGCGTGCCTTATCGTCTATAAAAGTCTTGCGTTTGTCCGATCCGACTAGCTACAATTGAAGTACAACCTTCGGAAGCCCCACCGTCAAGGGATTCATTCGCGAGTTAAGCGATCATTTATTCAAAACTTACACTGCAAAAACCGGAATTATCGGCTCCCGCTAGTGCAGCGGAGCCATTTTTAGGCAGATCAATCCTGCCTGACAGGCAAATTTGGAAAAAGGGAAGGGCGCTATGAAAAGAAAATCGATCTATGTCGGTCTTATTTGTTTGACCGTCGCGGCCGTGGTCAATACTTTTGGGCAGGGAGCATCAGTTCCGGCAACCCGGCTTCAGACGCGTTATTCGGGGCTTTCCGCTCCGATATTCCTGACGCACGCGGGCGACGGGTCGAAGCGGATTTTTATCGTCGAACGCCAGGGTGTAGTTCGGGTGGCCCAGCCCGGATCGAATACGTCTACAGTTTTTCTGAATATCACAACCTTGACTTCGACTGACGGCGAGGGCGGCCTTTTGAGCATTGCCTTTCATCCGCAATACGAGACGAACCGTCGATTTTTCGCGTACTATACAACGCCAGTGGCCGCCGGGGGCGATATTCGAATCAGTGAATTCGAAGCCGATCCCGCCAATCCGAATGTAGCGTTGACCGCGGCAAAAACGATAATCACCGTCCCGCATCCGGTAAACTCGAATCATAACGGCGGCACACTTGCTTTTGGGCCTGACGGATACCTTTACGCCGGTCCCGGCGACGGCGGCAGCGGTAACGATCCGCCGAACAATGCACAGAACATAAATTCGCTGCTCGGCAAGATGATCCGACTTGATATCAACAACGTGCCGCCGACACAGACCCCACAGTACAACATTCCTCCGACCAACCCATACGCGGGTGCAACGGCAGGTGCGGACGAGATCTACGCGGTCGGGCTGCGCAAACCCTACCGAGGGTCGTT
>CADEEU010000492.1 GCA_902826385.1 uncultured Acidobacteriota bacterium
ACGAATTTAACGAAAAGGGATACTTCGGGGTCGAGCTTTATCTATCAGGCTCGGCAAAACCCACTAAACTCGTCGAGTCAATGGCCACCTTCTTCACGAGCGGTTGTTGACGTGTCTAATTAGGATGCTACTTGCAGTCACTTCTACAATAGCCGAATGTTGCTTGAAACTCTCACGTCCGAAACAATCTACACCGGCAAGATCTTCGACATCCGCATCGACGAAATTCGCGAGGGCGATGTTGAGTACAAGCGTGAGATCGTCGTCCACAAGGGCAGTGCGGTTGTTATTCCGGTTTTTGATGATGGGACGGCTGCGCTTGTGCGGCAATACCGGCATGCGGCGGGGAAATATTTGCTTGAGATCTGTGCCGGCACGTTAAATGAAGGCGAGGACCCGGAAACGGGAGCGCGGCGTGAGTTGGAAGAAGAGATCGGCGTAACCGCGGCGAAGGTCGAGAAGCTCTGCGAATTCTACGTCTCGCCCGGCTTTCTGACCGAGAAAATGCATCTTTACTTAGCCACAGAGATCACAGAGACGAAGCAAAACCTTGAAGCCGATGAGATTTTGACCGTCGAACGCCATTCACTAAGCGATCTGATTCAAATGGTCCAACGAAGCGAGGTCGAGGACGCTAAGACGATCATCGGCATCACAATGGCGGCGGCTCGGCTTGATTTTTGAAGTCAGTTAACCACGAAATCACGCGAAACTACACGAAGTAAGATAGGCCGGTTTCGGCCGCTGATTCCGCTCGGCGGATGGAGCAAATACGGCCGGCAAGCGGTTCGTTAAAATTTTTATTGAAATAGCTCGGCTTCCCTGCTAGTATTCCCCGACGGAAACTATCCCGCAAATCCCATGAAAAAGACATCATTTATCCTCCTCGCGTTTTTCCTGTGCCAGAGCCTAGCTCCGGCCCGCTTGATTTCGGCCCAGACGACAGAAACCGTAGGTCAGCAGACGGAACGCCCGACGGGCTTTGTCCTGTCGGACGGCACACCGGTCAAACTCAGCCTTGCTCGAACGGTTTCTTCAAAAGATGCCAAGACCGGTGAAAACGTCGATTTTGAGGTGCTGGACGACGTTCGAATCGGAGAATTCGTCGTAATTCCAAAAGGCAGTTTCGCAATTGCATCCGTGACCCGAGCAAAGCCGAGCGGCCGTTTGGGGAAAGGCGGAAAGCTTGATATCAACATCGAATATGTTCGCCTTAAAAGCGGTGAAAAAGCCCCTCTCCGAGCGATTAAGGAAAACAAGGGCAAGAATCGCACCGGAACGATGACGACCGCATTGGTAGTTTCCGGACTTCTTTTCTTTCCCGCCGCACCGCTCTTCCTGTTTATCAAAGGCAAGAACATCATCGTTACGAAGGGCACGGAGGTAACTGCTTACATCGACGGCGACACGTCTTTGGACCCTGCTAAGTTCGGTGCACTTGCCGCCGCACCCGCTATCGTGCCGGCCGACCTCGCTTCGGTAACGATTAAAACGCTGCTCGAAGGCTGTGATATCGAAATCGACGGCAAGTTTATGGGCAGCACGCCTTCGACGCTTACCCTTAAACCCGGCGAATACAAGATTCTGGTAAAAAAGATTGGCTACGCGCCGTGGGAGCGAACCATAACCGTCGGAGCAGGCAGCAGCGTTACCCTCGACGCAGTCATGGAACGAACCCCTTAACCAGAACAGCCGCGAGCTTGAACATGAAACCGACAGTTTTTGGAAATTTGTTGCATCTACAAAACTCTTGACCGCTAATGCAACGCTGTGTTAAACTTTCACGCGTCCGATTTTTGGGCTGAGCGGATCATTGAAAACTAAATAGACAATTACCCAGCAGCGTAGATCCGCCATACGTCGAAACATCTCATTTGTCCCGCTTTGGGGACAATTTAGCAAAAAAAATGATCGAAAAAGTTTTTTGCAAATACGGCGAGATAAACGTCGAAAATAGCGACAACCCTAATCTATGCAATGGGTTACATGTCCCACTCAGGCCGCGTCACAAGCGGGACAAACCCGGGAAATTGA
>CADEEU010000493.1 GCA_902826385.1 uncultured Acidobacteriota bacterium
CTCTGTTTTGGGACTATTCGACCGTTGAATTGGGTTCCTGCAGATCCTTCGCCGACCGGTTCGTACGGCAAATGCACTTTGAAGTCGAACGGCAAAGACACGACGACCGGGCACTGGGAAATGGCCGGGATCATTCTTGAGAAAGCCTTTCCGACATTTCCGAATGGGTTTCCGAACAGGATCATCGATGAGTTCGTAGCAAAGTCGAATGTGCCGGGCGTGCTCGGAAATGTTCCAGCGAGCGGGACTGAGATCATCAAGGAGCTCGGTGAGGAACACGTTCGCACGGGCAAGCCGATCGTGTATACCTCAGCCGACTCGGTCTTTCAGATCGCCGCTCATGAAGAAGTTGTGCCGATCGACCGGCTCTACGAGATGTGTGAGATAGCACGCCGGATTCTTGATGGTGAGGATCGAGTCGGCCGCGTGATCGCGAGGCCGTTTTTGGGTTCGAACGCCGCCGATTTCAAACGGACGGAGAATCGTCACGATTACGCGGTGCCGCCGCCGAACGCGAACCTTTTACCGCTGCTGAAAGATAACGGACTCGATGTAGTTTGCATCGGCAAGATCGCGTCCATTTACGACTCAGTCGGCGTAACGGAAGATCTGACCGCCAAGAACAACGATCAGACGATCGACCAGACTATAACGGCGCTCAAGGCGGAATCGCGTGGACTTATCTTCAGCAACCTGGTCGATTTCGACATGCTCTTCGGCCATCGACGCGATACGGAAGGCTACGCGAAGGCCCTCGAACATTTCGACGATCGACTGCCGGAGATCTTCGATGCGATGAATGATGACGATCTGCTTATCCTCACAGCCGACCACGGCAACGACCCGACCTTTCCCGGTTCCGACCACACTCGCGAATACGCGCCGCTGTTGGTGTACGGCAAATCCGCCAAAACCGGCGTCGACCTCGGCACTCGCGGATCGCTTGCTGACATTGGAGCGACGGTGGCTGAGAATTTTGGATTGAGATTGTCAGACGGGGATTCGTTTCGTCGAGAGATCAGCTAGGATGGCTTTACTCGGTCGCCCCATGAGCGTTCAAGGTTGCGATCATTGCATCGTTAAGTTGCATTAAGTCTGACGGGGAGCCGTCCGGATTTGGAAGAATGCGTTTTCGAAACTGAACGACATATCCAAGAGCTGTCACACCCTTCCGATCTCGAATGTTCGTATCCGCACCATTTTCCAGCAGTAATTGAAGTGCCTCAATGTTATTGTTCTTGGCCGCATAAATGAGCGGTGACATTTTATTGTCTGTAAAGGGAAGATTGTCGTTCGTGGAGACAAGGTTCACATCTGCTCCACCTTCGATCAGGATTCTCATCATAACTAGTTCATTCTCACTAGTCGCGCCAGCGAGTACGGAAGTACCGCTTCCATGAATTCCATTAGGATCTGCGCCATGTTGCAGCAGGATAGTGATGATTTCCGGATTTTTCGAATATATTGCGGCCCGAAGAAGAGATGTACCTTTCTGCTGGATGTAGTTTGGATCTAAGGAGGGATCGGACAGTACTTTCCTCAGCGATTCGGCTCGCCCTTGCATTGCGGCACTTGAAACTTCATCTTCTAACTTCTTCCGAGCCGCATCCTTGCCAAACCCAAAATAGCTGACCACAAGAAGAACTAGCATCACGAAGGAAAGTATCGATATAGTTGTCTTAAAAAGGAACCCATACCTTTCTCGGTTAAAACGGGGCTGTTGAAGGATCCAAAGTTTTTGGTCGCCGGTAAATGAATATCTATAAAGCCCATAGCCTGCGACTGCTCCGACGATAAGTGCGACCCAGCCGCCGAGTATAAAAGCAATAGCGAAGAAGCTGAAGAACCCAGTTATGGAGATATTTCCCGCAAAGGCACTCGCAAACAGAAATGACACGGCTAGAAAGGTAATGAACGCGAAAAGTGCTACGCCCATTCCCCTCAAAAGCGTTGAAAGAACGCTTCGGGCCACCGTCACGTCAGCGATTGTGGCCCCGAACGTGAATCCCCAAAAGGCAGCCGCCAGTA
>CADEEU010000494.1 GCA_902826385.1 uncultured Acidobacteriota bacterium
TTTATAGTAACCGTAGGCGGTTTGTTGGCCTGGCGCGGTGCGACGAAGTGGCTGCTTGGCGGAAACACGATCCCAATTTCGAATGAAACTTTTAAGATCATCGGCCAGGGAAATTTGCCGATGACGATAGGGTGGATACTCGCTGCGGCGGCAATTTTGTTCGTTTTATTTTCGGCCTATCAGCGCGCCGCATCGGTCAAGAAATATGGATTGGGCGAGCCGAACTATGGTGCCGAATCGTTAAAGGCCCTGCTCCCAATCGGCGGTATTGTGGCGTTTATCTGGGTCATGAACTCCTATCAGGGCGTGCCTGTACCGGTACTTATTTTGCTTGCGGTCGCCCTGATCGGGGCATTCATTACCAACTCGACGACATTTGGCCGATACCTTTACGCGATCGGCGGCAATGCCGACGCCGCGAGGTTGTCAGGCATAAACAACAAACGCAATGTGTTGAAAGTTTACGCGCTGTTGGGCGCTCTAACTGGCGCTGCCGCGCTAATCTTTACAGCCCGCGTCGGCAGCTCTTCGCCCGATGCCGGCACGCTGAAAGAACTTGATGCCATCGCTGCCTGCGTCATCGGCGGCGCTTCGCTGGTAGGCGGTCGCGGCACCATCTTCGGCGCCTGCCTGGGCGCCCTTATTATGGCCAGCCTCGACAACGGAATGTCCCTGCTGAACGTTAAGGACTATATGCAGGACATAATCAAGGGATCGATCCTCGTCGCCGCCGTTGGGTTGGATATGATGGGAAGGAAGTAGGGCTGAAATTGATGCCCTTTCACTTGGCGACTCGCACCTGTTAAAATGGATTATCATGACGCCAGCAAAAGACGAAGTGATCGCCCTTCTGAACCGGTTACCCGATGACGCCTCGCTTGAGGACATTCAATACCACTTGTACGTGATCGAAAAGGTGAGGAACGGTTTGGACTCCATCGAAAAGGAAGGCGGACTCACGCAGGAACAGGTAGAGGAGAGGTTGAGCAAATGGCTCGTCTCCTGATATGGTCCCGTCGGGCGTCCGAAGACCTCGCCGAAATAGCCGCGTACATTGCTCAAGATTCCAGAGTCTATTCAACCTCCGTCGTTCGAACTATTCTTAAGAAGGCCAGCATGTTATCGGAATTTCCGATGATCGGCCGAATGGTTCCCGAATTCGGTGACCCATCGCTTCGTGAGATATTCGCTTATAGTTACCGAATTATCTACAAGGTCGATTCCGCACAAGTGTCAATCGCCGCGATAGTTCACGGGAAACGGAATCTGGATATTTCCTTGAAACCGTGATCTGGTAGTCGATAGTCATCACCCCCCAATAAAACTCATCGTCCGTTCGGGCTGAACAAAAGCTGGGTCATTTATTCGATGGCCCGGTTCTTTTTTTAGAACTGTGGCTTCGATAAATTCCACGATCTCACTGCGTGGCGCGCCATTGCGCAGGGTGCCGCGAAGGTCGTGTTCGGTTGTTGAAAACAGGCACGTTCTGATCTGTCCGTCGGCGGTGAGTCGGATGCGAGAGCAGGCACCGCAGAACATTTCGGTAACGGGAGCGATAATTCCGATCTCGCCGGGCGAGCCGTCGTCGAACTCGTACTTCCAGGCGGTTTCGCTGCCGCGAGACGCTGTTTTCAACCGCAACGGAAAAACTGTACCGATCGTTTCTCTTATCTCACGGCCTGGGACGACCATGTCGCGGCTCCAGTCGTGGCCTGAGTCGAGCGGCATAAACTCGATAAATCGAAAACTGACCGAGTGCTCGCGTGCGAAGCGTGCAAAATCTACGATCTCGTCATCGTTCCGGCCGCGAACGATGACGGCGTTTACTTTTACGGGCGCAAAACCGAGAGACTTCGCCTTTTCGATCGCGTCCAGAACCTTTTCCAAAGCATCGACCGCCGTAATTTCCGCGAACCTCTCACGGCGGAGCGTATCAAGGCTGAACGTTACGCGGTCGAGGCCGGCCGACTTTAATGCTTTGGCGTGGCGAGCAAAATCGTAGCCGTTTGTCGTTAGGGCAAT
>CADEEU010000495.1 GCA_902826385.1 uncultured Acidobacteriota bacterium
GCTCTGAACATTCCTTCATCCTGTATGAGCATCTCGGCTCGAAATGACATCCCGGCGGCAAATCCGTCGGACTTGGGACGATTCCCTCGATCGTCTGCAGCCTGGATACTTTAAGGCCGGCTTCGGTCAACTTCGGAACTGAATTCAGCAGCCCGCGCGTGTAAGGGTGTTTCGGTTCGGCGAATATTTCGTCCACGCCCGATTCTTCGACAATTTTCCCGGTATACATCACGCAAACGCGATCGACCGCTTCCGCGACGACGCCGAGGTCGTGAGTAATCAAGAGAACGGCAAGGTTTCTGCTCCGTCTGAGTTCATCCAGCAATTCAAGGATTTGGGCCTGGATTGTAACGTCTAAAGCGGTCGTCGGTTCGTCAGCGATCAGAAGTTCCGGATCGCACGCAAGAGCCATTGCGATCATCACACGCTGGCGCATGCCGCCCGAAAGCTGGTGCGGATAGTCGTTCGCTCTTCTTTCCGCGGCCGGGATCGAAACCTCTTTCATCGCTTCGACTGCGGCAGACCATGCGGCTTTTTTGTCCAGTCTTCTATGCAAACGCAGGGCCTCGGCGATCTGTTCGCCTACGGTATAGACCGGATTGAGCGATGTCATCGGATCCTGAAAGATCATGGCAATGTCGTTGCCGCGGATCTCCCGCATTCTGTCCTCGGACGCGGTTGTAAGCTCTTCGCCTTTGAATTTGATCGATCCGCCGGTAATTTTCCCCGGTGAATAGATCAAACGCAGTACCGAAAGCGCCGTGATCGACTTTCCGCAGCCGGATTCGCCCACCAATCCGACAAACTCGCCCTCGGAAACGTCAAAACTTACGTCATCGACCGCCCGGACCAGCCCAGCCCGGGTGGCGAAGGTAGTTTTTAATCCCGATATTTCCAATAAACGCTGCATTAAAAGCAAAGCATGAAAGATTTGTTGAGTCCACACGCAAAACGCCCCGACGAAGCGTGGTAAACCCCGTAACAAATGCGCAAGCAACTATTTCCGTCGCTTTTTCCTCAAAGGGATGTTATCATTTTTTGGCGATTTTAACCTTGTCCGCAGTTTAATCAGGGAGACCTTGTGTAGTGAAAAAACCTTCAGCTTTACTCTTCATCGTAATTTCATTATCTATCTCAATTTCCATATTCGGACAAAGCCAGGGAGTTTCAAAGAATCTTCCAAAGGGATCGATGAGCTCGCCGAAAACCGGAAAACCGGTTACGGTCGAAAACATCGAACAAGATGTGGCCGAAGCCCTCACGGTCATTGAGTCAAATCACTTTAAGGGTAAAAAGCTTGATTATAACGAGGTCTTTAAGTCGTCCATTGACGGAATGCTGCACACGCTCGACCCGCACTCGAATTATTTCGATGCGAAGGAATTCGAGCAGTTCCGGACCGAGCAAAGCTCGAGATATTACGGAATAGGCGCGACGATCGGCGACCTCAGCGATGCCGACGGCAAAGTCGTGGCCACCTACATTCGCGCTACTTTCGACAATGCGCCTGCGCACCGGGCCGGTTTGCGATACGGCGATAAAATTGTCGACGTTAACGGAACGTCGATGCTTGGCAAGCCGTTCGCGGAAGTTCGCAACTTTCTTCGAGGACCGCGTGGTACTCCAGCTAAGCTGATAATCGAACGTTATGGAACCGGAAAGCGCGAGACCGTGGAAATTGTCCGTGACGCAGTACCGCAGCCGTCTATCTCCGAAGCTTATATGATCAGGCCGGGCGTCGGATATATTGCAATTACCGGCGGTTTTAACCAGACGACCTATGGCGAATTCGTCGATGCCATGCGATCTCTGAAAGCCAAAGGGATGAAGCAGCGTGTTCTCGATCTTAAAAATAACGGCGGCGGTCTGGTTGGTCACGCATTCCGAATCGGCGAAACAATTCTGCCTCAGGGTCAAACGGAATTTACCCAAAATGGAAGGAGCGAGGGCGATACGATTCCCAACAAATCGGGAAATCCTAAACATGATTAGAGCCCTGGAGATGATGTTCTCAAACC
>CADEEU010000496.1 GCA_902826385.1 uncultured Acidobacteriota bacterium
TTTCGTCGTCGACATAGTTATTGAACGACATCTCCTTGCCGTGGAGCTGCTCGGCGTTGGCAATTCCGCTGCTTTCGCCGGTTTGGTAAAGGGCTGCTTTTTGGTGTGGGTTCTCGCCGTAGCGGAGGTCGGCGGCCTTTGCGAGTTGGATCTCGAGGTGGTGTGGCAGGCCGTCGTCTGACGCACGCTCGTTCACACTCGCGTTTCCGCCCGTATCGTCGTCGGCGAATTCGACTGCTTCGATGAAAACGAGATCGCCGAGCGGATTCAGCGGTTCAAGGTACGCCAGGTCTTTGTCGGAGAGTTGTTTAGCGAGGTAAGACGAGATCGCCAGGTCGTACGAAGCGGTTCTCGTATACGCCAAAACGGCCAGCCTTTGGCGGGTTTCGAGTGATAGCGAGCAATCATTCGCCGACAATTCTTCCGCGATGTCTTTGTAGAGTGCCGAGTCGGTTACGACCGCAACGTCACGCCAATTCTTAGAGGCAGAGCGGATCATCGCCGGGCCGCCGATGTCGATATTTTCGACGGCTTCTTCAAGCTCCACGCCTTCTTTCTCGACCGTTTTTTCGAACGGGTAGAGACTGATCACGACCATGTCGATGGGCGCTATGCCATGCGCTTTCATTGCCGAGACGTGGTCAGGATTATCGCGGAGAGCGAGGAAGGCGCCGTGGATTTTCGGGTGCAGGGTTTTGACGCGGCCGTCCATCATTTCCGGGAAACCCGTGACATCGGAAACGTCGGTGACTTCGACGCCGGCCTCGCGGAGCGTCTTGGCGGTGCCGCCCGTCGAGATCAGCTCCACGCCCATCGCGGAAAGCTGACGTGCAAAATCGACCGCTCCGGTCTTGTCCGAAAGGCTGATCAGGGCCCGTTTGATTTTTCGTAACTCGCTCATAGCAAAAAGAAAGAGGTGTCAAGACAGTAAGAATCCAGATGAAATTCGCCGTAGGTCGAAGATGCGGTCTCTCTCGTAAACTCAGCGGCCTCTGCGTTTACCTATTTCTTAACGCAGAGGCCGCTGAGTTTTTACGCTGAGTACGCTGAGAAATAGAGCAGTTTTTAAGGCATCCTCGGTCGATCAACCGAGTTCTAAATCCTGATGCCGATATGCAGATGATCTCAGACAAAAAATCGCCCGAAGAACAAAAGTCCCAACAGGATCAAAAGCGCGTAAACTATAATTTTGATAAGACTCATGAAAATCTTTATTGTGGATGTTATCGAGTCCAATAATTCGTACGACAAACCATAATATTAGTTCCGTCCCTTTTTTAATGTCAAAGCTCTTCAGACCGATTCTTTGGATAGCCGTGTTTCTGGCTGGATTGTCGGCGTTTTCGGCGGAAAGTACTGCTCAGTATGCGACGGCTGAGATCGTCATCTATGCGGCGGAAAGATCGGCAACAGTCAAAGGTAAGTTTGGTCCGCAGGCGGTGAAGAAAAAGAACTTTTCGCTGGCCGCAGCCGCGATCGGCGTTTCTGATCTCGGTGCCAGAGTTTCGGAACTCGTACTGACGGATGAAGCAGGCAGAGCCTTGGACGCAAAGCAGTTCAATTCGTCGGAATACGCAGCTACACAGGACATTTTCGGCTTTAATTACCGCGTCGATCTGCGGCCCGTCGGCAACGCAAGATCGGCTGCACACTCATCCTGGATTGAAGGCGAAAGCGGCCTGCTGATGCTCGACGATTTGCTGCCGCAGCCCGCTGCGAGCGAAGACAAACAGGTTTCCGTTGCGATAGCCGTTCCAGACGGCTGGAAAATACTCACCTCGGAAAACTCGCGAACTCAGGGTACATATGCCGTCGAAAACGTTCACAAGGCCGTTTTTATTCTCGGAAAAGGCTTGCGAGAAACGCCGGGTGAACCAGGCTTTGTTTCGTCCGGTTCGTGGCATTTTAGCGATGCCGAGGCGGCCTTAATGGCTAAGGAAATCTTCGCGGAATATCGGCGCATTGTCGGCGCCGCATCGGGAAAGAGAAGTTCGGTTGTTTTGCTTCCG
>CADEEU010000497.1 GCA_902826385.1 uncultured Acidobacteriota bacterium
ACGTCGATCGACCGGCACAGATCAACCGTCTCCGGCGCGATATCAAACTCGAACCTCGCCGCAAACTGGGCCGCACGCAAAACGCGCAAACTGTCTTCTGCGAAGGTCACGCTCGAAATATGCCGCAGGGCTTTCTTTTCAATATCTTCCCTTCCATTAAACGGATCGACAATCTCGCCCGTCAGCGGATCTTTCAATATCGCATTGACCGTAAAATCCCGCCGCCGGCATGCCTCTTCAAACGACATCGACGGATCGCCCTCAACCACAAACCCGCGGTGCCCGCGGCCCACCTTCCGCTCTCGCCGCGGCAGCGACACATCCAGATCGTTCCTGATCTTATATACCGTAAACGCCTCGCCAACAACATTCAGCGGACCGCGAACTTCAGTTCGCGCCTCGTCCACCGCACGGTCAACAAACTCTGCCAGCAGCTCCTTCAACCGCTCCGGCGCAAGCCCATAAATCTCGACATCCCAATCCTTCGGCCGGGCGCCCATCAATTCATCACGCACGCACCCGCCGACAAGCATTGCCCTGCCGCCGTTTTCTCGGACGGCAACAGCCAGGTCCTTTACTATGTTTACTATTTCGCTCACTGTTTCAATTTTGCCCTACCGCGCTCGACGGAATCAAAGGCTGGCTCGTCGTTGCCGGGTTGTGACCATATCATCGGACCCAATATATTCTTGCGCCGTGAGTGGCCGTCAGTGATTCCGGCACGTGAAATTATCATCCAGTCGGATAGAGATAATGGTATTCTTAGGCAACTGGTACTGGAGGTGAATGTTTATGTGGCCGAGCGTGTTTTTTGCTCTGATCATTTTGCTTAACGCAACGGTAATGGCTCAAATTTCGAATATCGCGACGCCGACACCGACGCCAAGACCGGGTTCGCGCCAAGCGGGCCAGCCTGCTGTCGCCGCCGATACGGAGAAATTCGACCAGATGCGAGCTATCGACCAAATGGTCGATAGAGGCCGAACGGTATCTCATCCGCTCCTCGATCCTAAGAAAGGGATCTATCGCAGGCCCGGAAAAGAAGAAACCTCCGTTCTGGCTGTGGCCGAAGCCGTTTCCGCCAGATATGCCGCATTTCTAAAGCAACCTAACGCCGGCATCGTCAAGCTGAACGCCGAGTCGTCATGCATATCCGACGCCGACGCGGTCGTGGTGGCCAGCGAGAAGTGTATCGCATTTAAAATGCCGGGTTCGGGAGCTTCCTATTCGTTCCGGACGGAGAGCTACCGCTTGCCGCGACTATCGGACGTGATACTTTTGAACGGAGTGTTCAAGACGGGCGGCGTTCTGCAGCAGGTCGTCATGACCGATATCGGTGACTTCCCGATCGAGGATGTCACGTTGGAATCCGCGGGAATGAAATTCCTGACAAACCTGAAGCCCGTCCGCGACAGCGACGAATTCCTGCAGTTCGACGGCGAGACGGCAAAGGGCATCGAGGCAAACGGCTTCATGTACCGAAAGGGCCACCCCGTGAAGGAAAATGCCACTTTTGTTCTGAGGTCGATCGCGTATCGAGGCACCTATGTTCGGTCGATTGACGGAATTTCATACGATGAGCTCGACTTCGACAAACGCCGCGATGTGATCGTCGTCTTCCGCGTCGTGGACAAGGACCCAGCGGGAAATATCACCATCCTGTGGAGACGTCTGGCCGACGTCGAAGCACCGAAGTTGAAAGTTAGGAAGTGAGCTTTGTCGGTGTACTCCGACAGAAGGACTAGATGAAAAAAACACCCGCAAAAAGATCAAACCATGAAGATTGGCCGAGGTGTGATTCCAAACATATTTGCGAAATGCTCACAAATCTGTAATTCTTTTTGCGATGACGGTTAATCTTACGAGTTTGCCAGACCTTTTGCCCAAGGAAAATGCTGTGGTCCTCGAGTTACAGGAAGGGGCCATTATTTTCCGTGCATCGCCGACCGTAAAGGAACGCATTGAGCACCTGGTCGAGAAAGAAATGACAGTGGGCCTT
>CADEEU010000498.1 GCA_902826385.1 uncultured Acidobacteriota bacterium
GGGTTGTTGATCGCTTTGCCGCTCATCCTGGTTTTCGGGGGCCTTTTTGCGGCGGCCGATGCGGTCTATGCCGGGCTGATCGCACGGCTCTTTAACGTACAGTCCGAAACCGTATTTACGCACGTACTGCTGACCGCAATATTTTTCTGGCTCACGGCGGGTTACTATCGCGGCTTTCTGCTCGGAGCCGATGTAGTCGAAGCTCCCGTTTCGGTGCCGGTGCACGATACGGCCTCAGAAAAGGCAGCGAAAGAAACGTCGAACCTGAGCATATTCGATCAGGTTCGGGCCGAAGATGCGATCAACCCCGACGCTTTGCCGAACAACGCGTCGATATTGGATCACATAAACAAGAGCGATCCGCCGAACGTGGAAGAAGCTGAGACGAAAACCGCACCGGACGCAACCGCCGCTCCAGCGCCTCCCGCAACTGAAGTCAAGAAGACGTGGGAATGGCAGAACCTTGATAACTCGTTCATGCCTCCGGCCTTCACGCTGGGCGTTATCGAGACGTCGGTTGTGCTCGGACTTTTGAACCTTCTCTTTCTAAGCTTCGTCATCGTCCAGGTGCCGTATCTGTTCGGCGGCATGGAGCTCGTGCAGAATACGCCGGACTTCAAACTGGCCGAATACGCCCGCCGCGGGTTTGGCGAGCTTGTTGCCGTAACCGTGCTGGTGCTGCCGATCTTACTGCTCTCGCACTGGCTGTTGAAGAAAGAGAATCCGTTGAACGAAAAGATTTACCGCGTGCTGGCGGGCATTCAGATCGTCCTGCTGTTTGTGATTATGGCCTCGGCGATGCAGCGACTGTTCCTGCTTACCGGAAATCTCGGCTACGGCCTTACGACCGTTCGCTTTTACCCGATGGTCGTTATGATCTGGTTCGCGATCGTTTTTGTCTGGTTCGGTCTGACGGTCCTGCGCGGTGCACGGCAGTATTTCGCATGGGGCGCACTGTGGTCGGCGCTGGTTGTATTGACGGGCGTTCACGTGATAAATCCGGATGATTTCATCGCCCGGACGAACATCCGCCTGATGAACGAAGGCCGCACTTTCGATGCGTATTACAACGCCCAGCTAAGCAATGACGCCGCTCCGGTGTTGCTCGAATCGCTCGGTTCGATGAACGAAACGGACCGCTGCGTGGTAAAACAAGAATTCAGGCGTCGTCTGGAAGAAGGCGCGGTCAATCACGACCTTCGCAGCTTCAACCTGTCACGGTCCGCGGCGTTTAAGAAAATGGCGAATCTCGAAGGCGGACTGGATACATCGGGTTGTCCAACTCCTGTTTTTGAGATTTACGATTAACGGAAGCTCTGGCGAGCGATTTTTCTTGATTTAATCTCCGGGCGTCACATATGATTGCATTGTGACGCCTTTTTCAAAGTCCTTTACGCTGTAAATCCCTTATTAAGAAGATTTATGACATCGACAGTTGAATCACGCGATTTCGTTCGTGAGTATCTTTCTTTCGTAAAAGTCGAGAAGGGGCTGTCCCGGAACTCGATCGAAAGCTACGCACGCGATCTTTCAAAGCTGGGCGCGTGGACGAGGAAACACGAGCTTGATCCGGTTTGCCTGTCGCGGCAGGATCTGTGTGAATGGATGATCGACCTCGGAAGGTCAGGCTTATCGCTTAACTCCAAGCGGCGATTGGTAAGCGTCCTTCGCGGATTTTACAAGTTTTTGATGATCGACGGCCATATTAGGGAAAATCCCGCCGAATTGCTGGACGTGCCGCAAAAGGGAAGCTATCTGCCGAGGTTCCTGAATCAGGCGGAAGTTGACTTACTCTTTCTGCAGCCGGACACTTCGACCGAGATCGGCCTTCGCGACCGGGCGATCCTGGAATTGATGTATTCCAGCGGCCTTCGCGTTTCCGAGGCGGTTTCGATAAACGTCTGGGACATCGATCTGGACGCCGGCATACTCACGACGACCGGAAAAGGCAGCAAAACACGGCGTGTGCCCGTGGGTTCGAGCGCTGTCGAGTGGG
>CADEEU010000499.1 GCA_902826385.1 uncultured Acidobacteriota bacterium
CCGACGGCCGCGAGGTAGGGGCCCATGAAGCGCGTGTTGGGCTTCATCATCGGCAGTCCCGAAGAAATGCTTTTTAGCACATCAATATCCGCCGCCCAGCCGAACAACACCATCGCCGCAACGGCAATGGTCAGGCCGGAACAAAGGACTGCGAAATTTTTACGCGTTTTAAACAAAGAAAGCTGAGACGGCATTTGGAAATAGAGAAGTGGACGAGAAATGACTGATAGGAGAAAACCGGGCAATTTGAGTGCAGGCGAGGTGGACCTAAGCTAAAAGATAGCATGTTTTGCCCTAAAACAGGAAGATTTAATTGTTCGGCAATAAGGCTGCTATTCGGAGCGGGCCGCCCGAACCACCCTTTATTTTCATAGGTAAAGCGACGATCTGAAATCCCTTCGCCGGCAGTTTGTCCAGGTTCGCGACGTTCTCAAACGCAGGTATGTCGTTTGTCATTAGCGCGACGTGCGACGCGAAGGTTGTGGACTGGCCGCGGTCGATACTAGCCGTGTCGATGCCTATTGCCTTGAACTTGCGGTTTTCGACAAGCCATTTTGCTGAATCGGGATGAAGTCCAGGGAAATGCAGGTCTTTGACCGCCTCGGTTCCTTTCTGATCGGTGCCTAAATATGCTTTTTTGTCAGGCCATTTGGCGGCAAAGCCGGTCTGGATGAGAATAATGCACCATTCCGGGATCTTTCCGTTCGCCGCTTCCCACGCTTTCAAGTCATCCACGCTTACCTCGTAGTCCCTGTCAGCCGATGCCTTGGCGGAAACGTCGATCTTGATTGCCTCGCCAATCAAATTGTCGAGCTCGATCTTATCAACCGTCTTTTTGCCCTCGGCAAAGTGAATTGGAGAATCCAGATGCGTCCCGCCGTGCTCGGCTGCGGAGAAATTGTAGGCCGAATAATAGTAGCCTTGCGGAGTTTTCCCTTCGGCGACCGTCGATCGCTTAAAAGGCTCGGCGGTCACCCAATAAATGGTGTCTTCCGAAAAATCGTGTGACAGGTCGATCCACCGACCGGTTGGAAACGACTGCTGCCGATTCGAGCAGGAAGTTACGAGAAGCAATGCAGCGATGATCAAAGTTGCGGGTTTCATAATTTTGTCGGGCGCCTCCTCGCGTATAACCGTGATCATTCCGTCGAATCCAATTCTTCTTCGAGAAGTTGTCGTTGATACAGCTCGGCGTATTCGCCATTGAGTGCCACTAGTTCCTCATGCGTACCACGTTCAATGATGCGACCGTGGTCCAGAACGCAAATTAGATCCGCATCGCGAATGGTCGAGACGCGGTGCGAAACGATAAGTGTCGTACGTCCGGTACGAATATCTCTTAAATTGTGAAGTATCTTTTCTTCAGTGTACGTGTCGACGGCGGAAAGCGAATCATCAAGTATAAGAATTCTTGGATCGCGCATCACCGCTCTTGCAATCGCCGTTCGCTGCTTTTGCCCGCCGGAAAGCGTAATACCGCGTTCGCCGACGAGCTGTTCGTATTTGCCTGGAAAAGATTTGATATCGTCGGCAAGGCCGGCTACTTTGGCGGCTTTCTCTACCGAAAGTCGAGAGTAGAGAGCAGAGAGTGGAGTGGACGATCCATTGCCGTCCCTCGAACTCTCGACTCTCGACTCGTGACTTTCCACGCCAAAAGCGATGTTTGCAGCGAGTGTGTTACTGAACAAAAAGGTCTCCTGCGGGACAAAGCCGATCGAACGCCTGAGCTGTTCGAGCGGGTAGTTTTTGACCGGCACGCCGTCGACGAGAATACTGCCCTCGGCGGCGTCCATCAGGCGCGGAACCAGGTTCATCAGGGTCGATTTACCGCTGCCCGTTCGTCCGACAAAGGCGACGGTTTGGCCGGGTTCGATCTTTAGGTCGATATCGCGTAAGACAAGACGGGAATTTACCACAGAGGGCACGGAGTTCACTGAGGAAGAAGATGACTTTTCTTTACCCTCTGTGCTCTCTGTGTGCTCTGTGG
>CADEEU010000500.1 GCA_902826385.1 uncultured Acidobacteriota bacterium
CCCATTACGGTCAGATGGAAAAGACAGCGTTCTTTCATCAAACGGGCGATTCCGACAACTATGTCGATAATCTCGAATACGGCGTGACGGAATTTGTCGAGGTCGACGGACAAACAAAGGTGATCGGGACCGGATTCCTGAACCGTGCCATGCCCTTTATCAGATACGACACCGGCGATACGGTCGAACCGATTGAGAATCCGACCATGAGCAAAGGCCTGCCCGAAACCGTGCGGCGATTTATCGGCCGCAGCGACGACATAATTATTACCCCGGAAGGCAACAGGTTGCCGGGGGTTAACTTTTACACGATGATGTACAAGATCCCGTGGGTAAAAATGTTCCAGATCATCCAGGAAGAACGGGACAAGGTTCGGGTTAAGATCGTGCCCAACACGGAATGGACCGACGCGATGACCGGGACGACGAAAAAGAAGCTTGCCGAACGTTTGTGTTCGATGAAGATTTACATTGAGGAGTATTCTGAAATTACCAGAAGCAGCAGCACGGGCAAAATGCGGTGCATTTGCAACGCAGTTATATGAAAAATGACGAGGTCATCGATTCCCTGCCGATTTACGCCGTTTCCAATAGTGCCAAGCTTGGCTACCAGGAAAAAGAAACCTGGATCAAGCTGGACTGGAACGAAAGCCCCCGAAACGCTTCGCCGAAAGTTATCGAAGAAATTACGAATTTTTTAAAGGTCCACAGCCTTTCTTATTACCCGGACGTAACTTCCAACGAGCTCGTCACCGCAATCTCGGACAAGCACGGCGTCCCGAAAGATTTCATCTCGGTCTTCAACGGTTCCGACAACGCGCTCCAGCATATTTTCTATACGTTCCTTTCGCGCGAGACTATTTTCACAACGATTCAGCCGACGTACACCCAGATACTGCAGTTCGTAAATTTCAAAGGCGGAAAAATAAGATATTTTTTGCCGGATGATGTGCTGAACATCGATTACAAAAAGTTCGGACGTGAATATCTTCCCGGCTCGGACGTCGTCTATCTGATCAACCCGCACAATCCGACCGGACACTTGCTTTCCCGTGAGTATATAGAATCTCTGGCGTCGGCAAATCCAGGTACTTTGTTCGTTATCGACGAAGCGTATATGGAATTCGCTTCGTCGGACGAAAGCTGTGTCGGTTCGGTCGAACAACACAAAAATGTGATGGTGACGAGAACCTTCTCGAAGGCTTACGGGTTGGCGGGAATTCGGCTTGGATACGCGGTTTCGCACCGCGACAACATCGACCTGGTCCGGCGGATAAAGAACGACAAGGACATAAACACTCTCGCTCAGATAGCAGGTGCTGCGGCGGTTGCGGACACCGAGTATTTAGACGATCACGTAAAAACGATTCTCGAAAACCGCAAATGGTTTTTGGAAAATGTGCCAGAGAGGTACGGTGCGACGGACTCCGAGGCGAATTTTGTGCTGCTTAGTTATGAGAGCGACATGGACCTATTGTCCCGATTCGAGCAGAACAGAATATTGGTGAGGGATCGTTCAGACCAGCACGGACTAAAGAACCGCCTGCGAGTTACGATCGGTAATCGCGAGCAAATGGAGCGCGTCGTCAGCGTTCTGGCCAATTCGAAGACCGCTGAGATGGAGGCTTAAGAGGCCGTAGTTGCAAGCGATTTACTCACCTCGCCTTCGATCCACTGATACGTTTTACGCAGCCCGTCTTCAAGCGATATCGACGGCTCCCAACCCAGAACTTCCCTCAGCTTCGTGTTGTCCGAATTGCGTCCGCGAACTCCCTGCGGCCCGTCGACGTGCTTTTTGATGATCGGTGTTCCGCTTATATCGCTGATAATATCGGCCAATTGATTGATGGTTACCATGCGGTCCTGGCCCAGGTTCAGCGGCTCGTGGAAATCTGATCGCATCAGACGATAGATTCCTTCTACGCAGTCGTC
>CADEEU010000501.1 GCA_902826385.1 uncultured Acidobacteriota bacterium
CTTTCCGCCGCGGTGCTTTGCCAGTTTTGAAGCATCCATCCCGCTTACATACTCGGTCACGAGGAAGACGATTCCATTGTGGGTACCGTGTTCGATGTAGCTGACTATGTGCGGATGTTGAAGCGACGCCGCAACTTCGATCTCGCGCATGAACCGCTTTAGCGACTGTTCGCTGACCGCGACTTCGGGCAAAAGCGTCTTGATCGCCACGGCCCGGCCGTCGCGTTCCGAGCGAGCCAGCATAACGCTGCCCATTCCGCCCTGGCCAAGCACGCGCATCATTTGATAGCCCGGTATCGGCTGCGGGTTCTGACGCAGCTTGTCACGGCAGGCGTCACAGACGAATGAAAGCTTCGCGTCGGGCCTTGAGGCCTCTGCGTTCGACGGAACGCCGCAATTGAGGCAAAGCACCGTAATCAGCGACGGTTCGGTGTTATCCGTCTTAGCGAACGGGTTCGAGTCAAAGTCGCTTGGATCCGCTGCAACGGCCACTTCCAGCACGGTCTCGCCACCCTGAATACGGTCGCCATGTCTAAGATGCGCCGTCTCGACACGTATTCCGTTGACAAAAGTTCCGTTGGTAGAACTTAGATCGCGAAGAAAGCACTGTGGTGGAGCGATTTCGAGAATGCAGTGATGACGTGAGAAAAAACGGTCGTGCGGCAGGCAAAACTGAGCGTCCTCGCTTCGCCCGATCATGAAAGTGTCGTGCTGATCAAATGTGAATTCGCGACCGGTTTGCGGTCCGGCAACGACATGTAGGGTTACCCGCATCAGCTAAAAATCCGCGTTAAGTGCAAATGTTCCGAGCGGGCTTCAGCGAAGGTCAACTGAATGCCAATGCGAAGCCGTAAATTATTATAAACAATAAACAGAGGACTAGAAAGGCCGCTCCCGTTGCAATTCCGGCAATGGCGAAACCTTTACCTCCATTGCTCAGCGGATCGCTCCGAATCTGAGCAAGAGCGATGAAACCGGTTACGAGGGCCGCTGGCCCGATCAAAAAGCCGGAATAGCAGCACCAACCGATCGTCAGGCTCGCGATGCCGAGCGACATCGAAACGATCGCGAGCGTCTGCGTTGGGGCCACCTGCGTTGGGAATTGAGAAAAAGGAGTGTTGATTTGATCTGCCTGATTTCCCTGCCAAACCACCGGCGGAGCCTGCGGCGGATTCCAGCCGGTTTCACGGGTAACGCGGGCCGAACCCATGAACTCTGTCGGCGGCGGATCTTCGGACTGGCTGTAAGTCCGAGTCGGCGTTTCATCCAGCGAGTAGCTGAGAAGCTCGCCGTCGTTGTAACAAAAATTCAGGTCTTTGTCGGTATAGGTTTGCCCGCACTTTGGACACTTTTTCATTTAATAAAACACCTTTATCCGCTACGGGCATTTATTTAATAATTTCAAGGTTCTTGTAAGCAACGTTAACCGCATCTCCAGAATAAAGTCCGACGACGCCGTTCGGATAGCCGTACGTATTTTTAATCGTAGTCACCATGTCACCGTTGATGTACAACTCGACGCGGTCGGGAGTATCGCGGACCTCAAGCTTATTTTCCGCGCTTCCCGAGAGGATTGACGAAGAACTCGTCCAGTTTACAACGTCTATCTCTTTCTTTGGCTCATGTCGCACGACCCGGTACTTTCCTTTTTGTGTATCGATGACAAACGCATATCCTTTTTGCAGCGGCGTCGGGTTGCTGTGGAACACGATGCCGTATCCAAGTGTCGTGTCCGCTGCGTCCACATTTCTTAGCGTTACCGAAGAGTTGGCCGAGCCGGTCTTGTATTCCGCGGGTGCAGCTACAACGTAGTAAAAACCCTTTTTCTTCGAGCTCATAAAGAACTCGCCGCCTGCGTAAGATGTGTTGCCGAATGAGGAGTTTGGATTCACCCAGGTTTCGAGGTCGATGTTCTTGACCTCGT
>CADEEU010000502.1 GCA_902826385.1 uncultured Acidobacteriota bacterium
GTCGAAGATGTGTCGGGCTATATCCGAGGCCAAAAGGAGCATCACGGAAAGCAGTCGTATAAAGATGAGTTCCGTGCCCTTTGCCGGAAGTACGAGATCGAGATCGACGAAGAGCATTGCTGGGACTAGACTATTGTCGCCAACGGCGACCGATATTAAAGCCCGGGGTGGAGCCGTCTTTCGGCGGAACCCTAGGTATAGCCACGCACGAATCCCCGTCACTGTAGGCGACGAATAACGGCCGCGGGATATTCGTCGCCTACAGCGACGGAAAAACCAACCCAATTCATCCTAGGGTTTCATTCGCTTTCGCTCATTCCACCCTAGGCTTTAATATTTGTCGCCGTTGGCGACGGAATGACCGTGCGAATCATTCGTATCACAAAAAGGCGTCCACCAGGGACGCCTTTTTTATCTCATGTTGGAGATTCCTGCTTACCAGCCGGATTTCCCGTAGGAGCCGCCTCCGCCGCTGTAGCCTCCGCCTCCTGACGCGCTGTAGCCGCCACGACCGCCTCCGCCGCCGTAACCTCCGCGACCGCCGCCGCCGCCGCGATTTTCCTGGGGTTTGGCTTCGTTGACTTTAAGCTCGCGGCCGTCGATCTCTTTGCCGTTGAGCTGCTCAATGGCGGTGTTGCCCTCTTCCTTCGACGACATTTCGACGAAGCCGAACCCGCGCGAGCGGCCTGTTTCGCGGTCCTCGATGATGTTGGTCGATTCGACCGTGCCGACCGTGCCGAAAAGCTCGTTCAGGTCCTGCTGCGACGTGTTGAAGGAGAGATTTCCTACGTAAAGTTTCATTGACATTATATTTGTTTCCTTTCCCGGCTGATCCGGGCGTGCTGGAGAAGTTTTCAGGATCGGGGCTTTTTACGCAGTACGTGAAAGGCCGGATCTCGGATACTCAAAAATTTCGTTGAGAGCTACTTCTACTATTCCAAAGGGCCTGCTCTCTAACTTATCCGAAAACCGCTTAAGGCGAAGCGCGTCCAAAAACAATGACGCAGAGTAGGATCGATAGCTTCAGTCTTTCATTCGCGAACGGGGATAGCAAATCGCGAATGGCGATCACCCGCACAAATGGCCGGTATTTTTATGCCGGCGCCAACTTCCACACTCTTTCAAACTCCTATGCCATTTCTTGTCGAGCCTTGCGCGCTTTAATCTTGAGATTCCAAGTTCTTTTGCGATCTGGCGGAAGGTTGTCCCGTTTTGGCGACAATCGTGGACGCGGCAGACGAGGCATCGGGTGGCTGGGTCCGTGTGCAGAAAGCCGTAATTATCGAAGCGGAACTCTATCATTCCATCGCCGTTTCGTTTAATTCCCCCAACCGGGACGCCGCCTTCCGGCCACTTGACCGGGCCGCGGTTCTTGCGGATATGGTCCAGGCCCAAAAAGCAACGCCGTCTCGCCGTCCAGCCAATACCCGTCAAACAACCGCTCCGGCAGTCTTATCCAACGCTTGTTGAAACATTCGTTTACTTTTCTTGGTATGGAAGAACCGCCTTTTACCGCCAATTTGCGTATTCGATCCACCCTCTTACTTTGCGTACTTTGCAAGCTTTGCGTGAAATTTCTAAATGCTTTAAAGAATCTCACGCAAAGCTCGCGAAGGTCGCAAAGAGATCAAAAAAACCTGGACACTCACAACATTTATATGTATAATCCTGCCATACGTTGTGCGGCACAACGTATCATACTCGAAACGACAGGGATCTCAAAAAGTTTTTTTGAAATTTAGCGGTACAAACTAGCAAAATCCGATGATAAGACAAACGAAAACAACGCTTTACATGTCCCACGCGGGAGTGGGACGAACCGCGGTCGTCCCGGGACGCCGAGACCGCAGTGGTTATTCGCCGGCAGCTACGCACACTCGCTACC
>CADEEU010000503.1 GCA_902826385.1 uncultured Acidobacteriota bacterium
TACAAGAATCTCGATACCTTCTTCAAAAAGGGAAAGTTCATCCATCCCGTCGAATACAAAGAAATCAGCAAGAACGAAGCGATAATGCAGCTTTACGTCGACTGGGTGATCGGCGAAGGCGCGGAAGGCCTCGTTGTCAGGCACGACAAGGCAGGGTGGTACAAGATTAAGACGCGACACAACCTTGATGTTGCGATCATCGGTTTCTCGGAAGGCACCGAGCAGCGAAAAGGAATGCTCCACGATCTGCTCGTCGCTGTCGTACGTCCGGACGGAACTTATCAGGAACTCACCCGCGTTGGCGGCGGATTCAGCGAAGCAGACCGCAAGGAATTTTTCAAAGATCTCAAGAAACGAATCGTGCCGTCCGAATACGTGGCCGTAAACAACGACTACGTCGCGTACGAGATGATAAAGCCGGGTCCAGTAATCGAAATGTCCTGCCTTGACATGATCGCTCAACGGTCAAAAGGCGGACCGGTAAACCGAATGGTACTGGAATGGAATGGTAAACGATATTCCGCCTTATCGCGAATGCCGCTGGTCAGCGTTATCTCGCCGCAGTACATCGGACTTCGTGACGACAAGGAAGCCAGTGCGGAAGAAACGAGCATCACGCAGGTTACTGATCTGGTCGATGTCGAAGACGCATCCAAATCGGCCGACACCTCGCAGCGAAAGCCGAGCAAATTGCTTGACCGCGTCGTGTACAAAAAGGTGATGAAAGACAACCTCATGGTCCGCAAACTCTTGATGTGGAAGACCAATAAAGAGGAAAGCATCGAATTTCCCGCATACGTTGTTTACCTCACCGACTTCAGCCCGAACCGCAAGATTCCGCTTGAACGCGATATCAAAATTGCCAGCACCGAAGCGGCTGCCAGGCGTATGTTCAAGGAAATGGCCGAGAAGAATTTTATCGGCGGTTGGGAGAAGGTTTCGTAGCATATGGCAATTCCCTGGCTTGAATTCCAAAACGACAAACACATGCTTTGGATTGCCAAGGAATGGGACCGCTACGCGCCCGACCTGGCCGAATGGGCGATGCAACGGCTAGTCAATCGCCGCGACGTTTGGAGCCAATACACGATGTCCAAAGGCGAGGTCCGCGTTTACATGCTGCCTGTGCCGGAGCTTAGAAAGCTCGGAACCGACATGGTGACGATCGATAAGCTTAAGCGTCATTTCTCAGGCAAGCAGGTGCAGCATCTGATCGGCCTGCATTCGATCAGTGATCACAGTACCGCCAAGTGGTTTGCCGTCGATGTCGATCTTCACGACGAAAAAGCGATCAACGCCGGTGAGCTTGCGCGGTCTAATTTCAACGCCGCTTTCGAATGGGCTGCGCGGCTTCAGGCCGATGGGTTCGACCCGTGGATAATGGACAGCAACGGCGTCGGCGGTTATCACGTGTGGACGCTGCTTGATAAGGAATATCCGCTTGCCGATGTTTACGATTACGCAAACGAGCTACGGGCGGATTATGCCGAGTTCGGCCTCTTGAAAAAGCCCGAGATTTTCCCGCCGCGACGTGAGGTCGAAAAGGACTCGCTGCCGTACACGCTGCGTGTGCCGGGCCGTCATCCTAGGCGTGCTCATTACAATCGCCTGTGGAATTTCGATCCGCTCGGCGAAACTCAGTGGCTCGAAGGCGGCGAAGCAATCGAAACCCTGATCGCGACTCGTCCGGCACCGCTGCCAAAGCGGATGCGAAAGCGGCCGGCCAAGATGCGCGAGGTCGCTCCGAAACCGGTCAAGAAAATCCCGAAAACCAAGAAGCTCCGCGTCTGTCTCGACCTTGACGGTGTGCTTGCCGAATATCACGGCTGGGAAGGCCCCGATCACGTCGACCCGCCCCCGCCCGGAGCACTAAAATTCGCC
>CADEEU010000504.1 GCA_902826385.1 uncultured Acidobacteriota bacterium
CCTGTTCGAAGTCCGTCCCCTTGACCGCGATGCGTGCAAGGGTATTTTTAACTACCTGATACTTTGCCCCAGCGGCGCGAAGGCTGTCCCGGAACTCCTGGTCCTTATTGACCGTGAGCTTGGTAAAGCTGACGACCATGGCCGATTTCGAACTCGCAAGCGATGCGGTGAGGGCGTCTAAATCTCTCTGTTTTGTTTCTCTTGATTTCATTTTTTTAGTACGACAGGCTTTCCAGCCTGTCGGCACCGGCAGGCTGGAAAGCCTGTCGTACGCGCGCTCCTCACTTTATGCGTATGCTAATTCATCGAGCAGAACGCCCGGGCTCATGGTTGCCGCGACATTGATCTTCTTAAGGTATCGGCCTTTAGCCGTCGTTGGCTTGGCTTTCATCACCGCACTAATCAAAACGCGAGTATTTTCTACGAGCTTCGCATCGTCGAACGAAACCTTGCCGACCGGCGAGTGGATAACGCCTGTTTTATCGACGCGATACTCGACCTTACCGGCTTTCGTTTCTTCGATGGCGGTTTTGACGTCCATCGTCACGGTGCCGGTTTTCGGGTTCGGCATCAGGCCGCGGGGGCCAAGAATTTTACCCAATTGACCGACCTTGCCCATCATATCCGGCGTGGCGATAAGCGCGTCGAATTCGAGCCAGCCGCCCTTGATCTTTTCGACCAGGTCGTCGCCGCCCGCGATATCGGCTCCTGCCGTTTCTGCTTCTTTAATCTTGTCGCCCTGGGCGATGACGACGACCTTTTTGGCCGCGCCTCCAAGGCCGTGCGGTAGGACGATGGTCCCGCGTACGAGCTGATCGGCCTTTCGCGGGTCAACGCCCAGCCACATCGTCAGCTCAACGGTCTCATCGAATTTCGCGAATGCGATCTCTTTCAATTTTGAGACCGCTTCTTCAAGCGTGTGCTTTTTTTGCGGCTCGATCTTTTCCAGGGCCGCAAGATATTTCTTGCCTCGTTTCATTTTACCTCCAGGTGTTAACGAACGATGGTATCGTTCTCCCTTCTTAATCTGTTGGCGGTAGGCAGGAGACGGTTGGCGGTAAAGAAACCTTTTTCGACCGCCGACCGCTTACTGCTAACTGCCTACTCTACTGTCAGTCCCATGCTCTTCGCCGTTCCCTCGATCGTCCTCATCGCTGATTCGATGTTGGTGGTGTTGAGGTCCTGCATCTTCTTTTCGGCTATCTCGCGGATCTTGTCGCGCGAGATGCTTCCGACTTTTGTCTTGTTCGGCGTGCCGGAGCCTTTCGGTATGCCAGCCGCTTTCCTGAGCAAATCACCGGCCGGAGGCGTTTTCGTCTCGAATGAGAACGAACGGTCCGCGTAAACCGTGATCACGACCGGGATTTTCATGTCCGGGTCGTCGTTCTGCGTTTTGGCGTTGAACGCCTTGCAGAACTCCATGATGTTGACGCCGTGCTGACCGAGGGCCGGCCCGATCGGCGGAGCCGGATTGGCCTTGCCCGCCGGAATCTGTAATTTTATGTAACCTTCTATCTTCTTTGCCATTTTTTTCGATTAACGATCCCGCAAATTACAGCGGGAATGTCCTCTTTTAAATTAGCAATTACCAATTATAAATTTTCAATTGATTCTCACTAAACCTTTTATAAACAACAATTAATAATTGATAATTTGCAATTGCTAATTACTCTTCCTCAGCGAAAGTGACTTTCTCCACTTCCAAAAATCCAAGTTCGTAGGGCGTAGAACGGCCGAAGATTGTGATTGAGACTTTCAGGGTGCTCTTGTCTTCGTTTACTTCCTCGACCTTGCCGGTAAAGCTGGCGAACGGGCCGGATTTGATTCGAACGACCTCGCCGACCTCATACATGAACTTCGGCTTCGGCTTTTCGGTCGC
>CADEEU010000505.1 GCA_902826385.1 uncultured Acidobacteriota bacterium
TCTCGTGCAGCAGCTTAGTGCGGTAAACCGACAGGTGCGTAGTAATGTTTACAGAATAAAACAGCTCCGGGCTCCAGTCGGGCTTAAAGGTCGGCGAGTAGCGGTTTCCGGCATCGTCTATCAGATCCTCGTCACTATAGATCAGATCGACCTCGAGATTGTTATTGATCGCCTCCGCGGCCAGGAGCAACGCATGCTCGGCGAGTTCGTCATCGTGGTCGAGCAAAGCGGTAAATTCTCCGGTGACTAACTCAAGCGCCGAATTCGATGCCGCCGAAATGTGTCCATTCTCCGGCCGAAAGACTACCTTTATTCGGTTGTCATCCTTCGCATACTCTTCCAGGACGCGCCTGACGTGTGGTTTCGTCGAATTGTCGTCCGCGATGCAAAGCTCCCAGTGCGGATAGATTTGTGCCCGCACCGACTCGATCGCTTTTCGCAGCCATTTCTCGTCCACGTTGTATACCGGCATCAGGATGGAGATCAAGGGCGTTTGCGTCAACGCGCCAGCCCGCTCGCGCATCTCGGCCCGATCCTTGTCGTTCAACGTGTCGAACTGCTCAACCCATTTTCGATAGCTGCCGGCATCAAGCCGCTTTTTAACTCGACGCTTGATCTTGTGGAGAACAATGTTCAACCCTTCGGTCCTGACGGCTTTCAATGTTCTTGTTAGGATCGACATTTATTTGCTGACCAGGTCCATCGCGGCACTGCCAAATCCGCGCGAGAATTTGTGATAGCGTCCGCTTGCGATCTCGGTAAGCACGCTCGGAATGCGCATCACGCGTGAGTCCGGCAAAACGGCGCGTGTCTTGTAGTGCTCGATTAGATTTGAGATATGTTCCTTACGTTCGGCGATCATCGAATCGAGTTGCTGGTACGAAAGGCCGGTTCCCGACAAAATATCTCGCCCGACAAAAACCTGACGGATTTCTTCCAGCCTATGAAGCGCAAGCTTGCGGTTTTCGATATACGCGCTGTGCCGATCCTTTATCGTCATCTCCCATTTTGAAAGGCCCGCACCGAGCTGTTGGTTAGAGTGCTGCCGGTAAAGCAGCAGCGGTTCATCGACAAAATGAAGTTTTGCACGCGTTGCTATGACCAAACTTATCCAGCCGTCGTGAATAAAATCGGTCAATGCAGGGAACGGCAGAATCACGGGTCGGAACCGTGATCGAAATGCCATCGCGGCTCCAGTTACGACGTTGTACTCCAGCAAAACTTCGAGAGCTTTGCCGGCCGCAAAACGCTTTCGATCATGCCGACGGAATGTCATGTCCCAAAGCTTCCACCGCGTCGGCGCCAAGTTTTCATCGTTAAGTACCGCATCGCTAAACACCAAGCCGACGTTCGAATCTTTCAGAAACGCCGCTTCAATCCGAGCAAGCTTTTCCGGCTTCCAAACGTCATCCTGATCTGACAACGCAATAATGTCACCAGAGCATTTTTCTACGGCCTGCTCAAAATTTTGCATCGAGCCGATGTTTACTTCTTTAAAAAAAAGCCGAATTGGAAACGGAGCCTCTCCCGTGAAACTTTCGAGTATCGCGCGCGTTTCATCCGACGAACTGTCGTCACAAACAACAAGCTCGTCCGGCAGCCGGGTCTGTGCCGCAAAACTGTCCAATTGCTGCCGCAGGTATTTCGCCCCGTTAAAGGTACACAAGGCAACGGATATTTTTAAATCAGATTGCGACACCGGCTAATTTTGCAAAAAGTTTTTCGTACTGGTCGGTGATCGCATCCCAGCTATATAGCCTTCGAATGCGCTCCTGACCGGCTGTTCTGTATTTTTCGACGACCGTTTCGTCATTCACGATAAGGCTTAGTTTGTCGGCAAGACCGTCGACGCTATCGAACATAACT
>CADEEU010000506.1 GCA_902826385.1 uncultured Acidobacteriota bacterium
GGGAAATGCAGATAATTTTTCAGGACCCATACGCAAGTTTGAATCCGCGTCACAGCATTCTTTCGATCGTCTCGGAACCTCTAAAGATTCACAGTGTCGGCCCGAGCAGCGAACGAAAAGACCGCGTGGCCGACCTGCTTTCCAAGGTCGGGCTCGATCCGAAATACATGAATCGTTATCCGCATGAATTTTCCGGCGGCCAGCGGCAGCGTATCGGAATTGCGAGGGCGTTGGCGCTTAATCCGAAACTCATCATTTGCGACGAACCGGTTTCGGCGTTGGATGTTTCGGTCCAGGCGCAGGTCGTAAATCTGCTTCAGGACCTGCAGGTGGAGTTTGAGCTGACTTACCTTTTTATTTCGCACGGCCTTGCGGTCGTGGAACACATCTCGAACCGCGTTGCGGTTATGTATCTGGGAAAGATAGTCGAGATAGCAGCAGCCGCAGACCTTTACAAATCGCCGCTGCACCCTTACACAAAGGCGCTCCTTTCGGCTATTCCTGTCCCCGATCCAACACGGAAGCGGGACCGCATAATATTGAAGGGAGATGTACCAACACCTATCGACCCGCCGTCGGGATGTCGATTCCGCACAAGGTGTCCGATAGCGATCGACGAATGCGCGAAAGTTATTCCCGAACTACGTCAGATAGACGAAGGGCATTTCGCCGCCTGTATCAGAATCGAATAACGTTTTCTTTCGCAGTATTTTGAAACGATTTCCGGTAGTTTTCGTACGAGCTTAAGTATTTAATTCACAAAGTCGTTCTAAGAAACATTTCAGCGCAGACTGGGAATTTGCCGTCCGTTTGCGTCGTGAGGAGAGAAAAGATGACAGATTCGAATGAAGAAAGAGAAACTGTGCCGCGAGTCGATCAGGGCGAAGCTCCGCAAATGTCCGAGATTGCAACGATCGCCGGAATTTTCTTCGAACCCGGCAGAACGTTCGAAGATCTTCGGCGAAAACCGCGATTCATAATCGGATCGATAATAATCGCGCTGTTCGTTACCGCTTACGCGTTCGGCCTGTATTACAAAGTCGGCGAAGCCGGTATGAGAAATTTCACGAGAGAGCAAATCGAGAAAAGCTCTCAAGGGCAAAGTCTGAGCAAAGAACAGATGGACACCCAAATCGGCCTTTCGATCACGATTCAAACGGTTTTCAGGTATGCCTTCCCGATCGTTATGTTTATAATCCTTCTGATCGGCGGCCTGTTGTATTTTCTTGGGACCAAGGCCTTCGGTGGAAGCGGCGGATTTTTACACGGTTTATCGGTTTACGTTTACTCTTCGATTCCGCCGACGATTTTGGCAATGCTCGGAAGTTTTGTGGTGATGGCGATCAAGGCATCGGAGGAAATCGACATCGGAGCCAGTCAACGAGGCTTGCTGCAAGCAAACCCTAGCGTATTGATCGACGGCAAGGCTAATCCGGTTCTCGCCACTTTGCTTGGAACGCTTGATATATTCATGATTTGGGGCTGGATCTTAGCGGCGATCGGGTTGCGGATAACAAACCGGCTGTCATCGGGCTCCGCTTGGGCCATCGTAATAATTCTTGGCGTGATCGGCGTTTTGTTCAGGGTTATCGGCGCTATCTTCTCGGGTAATCCTGGTTAAGGAAGCTCAAAAGTCTGTATCAAGAGGCTGTCTGAAAAGTCAGATTTGATCTAAGCTCCGTTAGGAGCGAATGTTTGTAGGCTTTAGATAACAAATATCGTAAAGCTCCGCTAGGAGCGGCATGTACTTCTTTTGTCGTATTGAACGTGTCGCTCCTTACGGAGCTTCAGTGATTCTATACCGCAGTTTCTACAAACATTTGGCTCCGCTGGAGCCAGTTAAATGACTCTTCAG
>CADEEU010000507.1 GCA_902826385.1 uncultured Acidobacteriota bacterium
TGGGGAGGTTGTACGGATGACTTGTCAGCGCAAATTTCTCGTCGGGGAGGTTGTAGGAATCATTTATTTGTCCTAATCTCCGACAGATTTGCTTTCAGAACTGATTCTTCGAAAAGCTAACAGCAAATCCCGGTTAAGAAGCAGCCGATAATCCAGGTTCTCTGATTTTGCGTGCGTCTTTGTTATCTTGGATATTGATGCATCCAATAATAAGGTTTGGGTGTCTTAGTCCGGGAAATTGTATTAAATCCGAAAAAAATCTGTCATTAAGTTAATTTTTGCGGTGTTCTGGTTTTAGTTAGACGCTGTTGCGTTAGGTCGAATCCGATCCAGGAGATAATCATAAATGAGTTGGCTTTATTCGATAATATTTGCGGGTTTGGTGTTTTCTTCGGGCGATGGGGCGGTGAAGGAAAGTGCTTCGGTGTTGGCTGTGGAACCGGTGGTTATCGCGGTTCAGAAAGGGGACGAGCGGGAGAAGTTCGAGCAGTCTTACCCGATCAGTGCAAACGGGCGGGTGAGCGTTTCGAATGTTAACGGTTCGATCGTTGTCGAGGCCTGGGACCGCAATGAAGTTAAGCTGGAAGCGACCAAGATCGCCGATACTAAAGAAGCGCTTTCGAATGTCGATATAAAGGTCGATTCGCGTGCGGATTATTTCAGCGTCGAAGCCGATCATGACACATGGCGGGGAAGCGATAAAGGATGGAAAAAATACGGCAGGCTTGAGGTCCAGTTTAAGCTTTCAGTTCCTAAGACCGCAGTGCTCGATAATGTAGAGACGGTCAACGGTTCGGTTGCTGTTTCCAACTTCGTCAACATTACCAAGATCTCGGCGGTAAACGGAAATGTTACGGCGACCAACCTTCGCGGCACCGCTTATCTTGAGACGGTCAACGGCGAAGTGACGGCGGATTTCGATCGATTGGAACCGGGCAGCAAAATTTCTTTGGAAACGGTAAATGGCCGGGCCAATCTTATGATCCCATCGGATGCAAACGCCACGCTGCGTGCCGATTCGCTGAACGGCGAGATCAAGAACGATTTCGGTCTGCCGGTCCGTAAAGGCAAATACGTCGGCCGCGATATGTACGGACGCGTCGGGACAGGTGACGTGCAGATAAAGCTTGAAAGCGTCAATGGGCCACTGTCTGTGTCGAGAAAAAACGACGGCAAGTCGGTCAATCCGGCAACGAACCTTCTGCCGCAAAAAGGCAAAGACGACGACGATGAAGACTGGGACAACAACGTTTCGTGGAACTCAAAGTCCGACAAAGTAAACAAGGAGATTGCCAAGGCCGTAAAAGAATCCGCCAAGGTGTCAGCCGAGAGTGCGAAGATAGCTCAGGCCGAGGCGGCGCGAATGGCGCCGGAAATTGAAAAGATCCGAAAAGAAAGCCTGAAGAACGCCGAGCTCATAAACCAGGCGGAATTAAAGCGACAGGTCAACGAGAGCATGCGTGCTCTGCGAAGTATCAATTGGTCGGGCAACGCCGTTTTGCTCGAAAAGAAATCAGATTCGTTTCCGGTGAAAGGTGTTGCAAAGACCACGATTGAGGCAAAAGGATGCTCCGTTACCGTTCGCGGTTGGGACCGGCCTGAGGTGCGATACGTTTTAACTTACGCCGAGCGCCGCCGCCAGCCTGAACCCTCGGTTACCGAAACGGCTAATGATTCGAACGTAACGCTCAAGGTTGTTAACAACGAGCGGGCGACGCGCGATATCTATTTCGACGGCAATACCGAATCGGTCCGCATTGAGGTTTATGTTCCAAAGAAATCGAACTTGAAAATAGTATCGAACGGAGAGATCAGAATCGACGGAGTTTCCGGCGAAGTCGAACTGAACGGAG
>CADEEU010000508.1 GCA_902826385.1 uncultured Acidobacteriota bacterium
TTTCCAATTCATAACAACTCCTCCTGATAACCGCGGTCAAATAACGTGGGCGAAAGCACTCTCGGTTTTTTGAGAGGTCTCAAACAGACTCCAGATCGAGTGCATTTCTATCTGGCTGAACTTGGCAAACAATGCGAGAAGGTCGCGTAAATAGCTGCGTTCGTTTTTATCCATTTGGGCGTGATGAAGCATGATGCCGAGTTCATCTCGTAAAGCGATCTCGTCTGCGATCATCATTCCTACCTGTTGGCGTGTGAGGGCGGTGCCTTTGCGTTTGGCGAACCAGTCGATCGAAACCGGAATCTCCCGCAATCGGCCAAGGCGGAGCGGCTCGGCTCGTGACTCTCGCGAAAGAATCTTGAAACCAAGTTGACTTAAAGCCTCAACTGTTTCCTCGGTGCAGCGATTCCAAGGCGGCGTAAAGATGGGACGCGGCATATCACCAAAAAAAGCGCAGAGGATCTTTTGGCCTTCAGCTACATCAGCAGCCTGCTGGCTCTTATCGCGGGCAGGTCCAAATTCGCATTTTCGATTTTCGTGTTCGTGATTGACGTGCGAATATCCGTGCTGATGCAGCGTGAAAAGTCGGGGCAACATGTTAACGCGTTCACGCAGCTTTCGCGCAAATTCCGCCGAAACAGCCTTTGGAATAACTGCAACATCGAGCGGCACGGCAAAGTTTTCAAAAACATCCATCAAGCGAAAAAGCCGCTCGTTCTCAACTCCGGCGTCGTCGTCGCGGAAAAAAACCTTTAAAGGCTCAGTGCGATTTTGAAGAGCGCGTTTCACCGGTTCCAGCCAATCGGCCCGTGTGCTTTTTTCCGTCAATAATTTTCTGATTATCGCTGTTGAAACTGCTCCGCCGTCAAAATTCAGCGATAGTGAACGCGGGTGAAAAGTAAGTGCTTTTTTGATCGTGTTTGCAAGCGATTCGGCATCCATCCTTTCGCAGACAGTTAAAGCTCCAATCGCCTCGAGCCGCTGGGCGCGTTTTGTTTGCTCGTCTTCACCGGTCCCACTTCCGAAGGGGACAACGACAGCGGAAACGCCGGACAGAACAATATCGAGAGCTGTGTTGTAACCACACTGGCTGACCGACACGTCCGAACCGCTCATTTCTTCACGCAGTTTCGGTACGAATCGTTTTAAGGTTATGCCAGCTTCGTTATCAGTAAGTTTGTGAAGATCGATCCAGTCTTTTTCGGGCAGAAACAAGCCGCCGACTATGGTCGTTTCGACCTCAGTCTTTTTCGATAAAAGTTTGTGAGCCCGGACAGCCTCTCTAAACAGGTCTCCGCCGACCATTCCGCCGCCTGCGGATACTATTATCTGCTTAACGCGATTTCGTCTCTCTCTCGGTCGCAATCGCGCTGACCTAGGCGCAACGAAACCCGTGTAGAATACCGGCACATGCAGCGGCATTGCGGTCTGAAAGGACTCTTCGAGCCGGGCAAAATCCGGATCGGAATGAACGAGGATCGTGTCGAATAAACGATTTGCGGTTTCGATCGCGCGTTCTTCAAACTTTGCCTGATCCTTTCGCTGACCGACAAGAATGTCACGAAGACTGCATACGATCTTCGACCTGCCTTTGGCTTCTTCAATAAGCGGAATCAACTCATTTGCAAATTTTTTCCTGCCGAAAGGGAAGAGCTCAATCAAAACGACCATCGGTTTTTCAGTCTGGTAGACTTGCAGTATCAATTTTTCGCGTAACATTTGGGCCCGCTCGACACTTCTGCGTCCATCCCGGCTGACAAGACGGCTATTTTCATCAAAACCGAGCGGAGGCAAATTGACGACCTCGACATTTGCCGGAACGCTAATGCGACGCGGCAGCT
>CADEEU010000509.1 GCA_902826385.1 uncultured Acidobacteriota bacterium
CCATGTTCAACCAGCCGATGTTGAGATTGTGCCGCTCCGCGATTCGGTTAGCAGCGTTTCTTATCTCGCGCACCGGTTCGAAAATAGCGTCAACATCTTTTGTCGCGGGCCGAGCCCTGAACGCAAGGCACATCACGGCGCCGCCGAACAGCGAAACTTCGCCCTTGATATTCAAAAGGCGAAGTTCCTCGTTCAGTTCTTGCAGATATTGGGTGATCTCTTCTGCCGTCATCGGGTCATTTACCGCTCATTATCAGCTTCGCGATGGTTTGCAGCTGCATATTTGAGGTGCCTTCGTATATCGAACCGATCTTGGAGTCTCGCCAGAATTTTTCTACCGGATAATCTTTGACGTAACCGTAACCGCCGTATAGTTCGATGGCTTTGGACGAGACGGCTTCGGCGCAGCGGGATGAGTAGAGTTTGGCGATAGCTGCTTCTTTCAGGAAAGATTTACCGGCATCTTTGAGGCGGGCGGCGTTGTAAACCAGCAGGCGGGTCGCTTCGATCTCGACGGCCATTTCAGCGAGTTGGAATTGGACGGCCTGGAACTGGCCGATCGCCTGGCCGAACTGTTCGCGTTCCTGTGTGTATTTCAACGCGGCTTCATACGCGCCTTGTGCAATGCCGAGCATCTGGGCGCCGATCCCGATGCGGCCTTCGTTCAAGGTTTCGATCGAGACTTTATAGCCTTTTCCAACCTCGCCGAGGACGTTTTCTTTCGGGACCTTACAGTTGTCGAGAATCAGTTCGGTCGTCGAAGACGCACGAATGCCGAGCTTGTCTTCTTTTTTACCGACCGAAAATCCTTCGAAATTTTTTTCGACGACGAACGCCGTAATGCCCTTGTAGCCCGCTTCCGGATCCACGGTCGCAAAGACGATAAATATCTCGGCTTCGTTGCCGTTGGTGATCCAGAGCTTTTGGCCTGTCAGCTCATAATGATCGCCTTTATCGGCCGCACGGGTCTTTAACGCAAACGCGTCGGAGCCCGAACCGGCTTCGCTCAAGGCATAGGCACCTACCTTGCTGCTTGCCAACTGCGGCAGATATTTTTTCTTTTGCTCGTCGTTCGCCCATCGCATAAATGCGTTTGTGACTAGCGTGTTGTGCACATCGACGCAGACTGAAATGGATGCATCGACGCGGGCGAGCTCTTCGATGGCGATAATCGCGTTGAATATGGTCGAGCCGGCTCCGCCAAATTCTTCCGGCGATTCGATGGCCATAAGCCCAAGCTCGAAACATTGCTTCAACAGGCCGGCATCGAGTTTCGATGCGTGCTCCATTGCCTCTACTTTCGGGCGAATCTCACCCTCGGCAAATTCACGCACCGAGGCACGAAACAGTTCTTCTTCTTCTGACAATGTGGTCAAACCCGTGTTGGATAAGGCGATTCCGGCGGCTGTGCTCATAATAATTTTCCTAAAAGTGTTTTGTTATCCGAAGTTAGTTAAAATACCATTTTAATCGCGCCTGGGGCGTAATGGCAAAGTAGTGAGCTTGGAACCAAACCTCGAAAACACCGGCGTACGGCCCGCGCCGATCTCCGCAAAACATTTCAACCGTCTAAAGGTCTTAGGGGTGTTTTTAACGCTCTGCGGCATAGGGCTGTTTTGCTACTTCGTGTGGTCGGTCGGGTTGAATGAGATACTCAGCAACGTCGAAAAATTCGGTGTTGCCGGGTTTGGCGTGATCTTGGTGATCTATTTTCTCCGTATTCTCACACGGGCCAGCGCGTGGCGGCTTTCGGTTTACCAACCTTACAAGCTCGAATTGCGAGACACGGTGCCGGCCGTGATAATCGGCGAGGCGATGAGCAGCATGATACC
>CADEEU010000510.1 GCA_902826385.1 uncultured Acidobacteriota bacterium
CACCAAACGAGGTCTTCTATAACCGTTTTGTTGCACTTATTACTTGAATCTAGGGAGCCCAGGCGCCAAGTTAGAAAAACGGTAGAAGCCGGCGTCGCTGCTTATCGTCTGCTGAGTTTGATTTGTTTCCTTGTTCGTCAGGACCACGGTCGCTCCCGGAATCACACCTCCGCTGTTATCGGTAACGACACCTTGAACGCCGGCCCGGAATTGGGCCTGGGCGGCGACTGAGAGGATTGCCAGGAAAACGATAGAGACGGTCAGTTTTGCTAATGAGAAATTTGTTTGCCCCATAATATGATCCCTCCGGGATGGTTCGATTGTATTGTGAAACTTTCCTGTGCCGACAACACGGAAATCGGTGTGAAACGGATGCCGCACCATACTTGTTCAAACTAGTTGCGAAATGTCCTTTTGCCCGATAAATCGATTGAGTAAATCGTTTTAGTATAAAATAAATAACACCGTCGTATTTATGTGTCAAGAGAATCTTGCGGGTGAAATTGGATAGACCAATTTCCGGCCTGCGAATTTGGCATAGCGGTTAGGTAAGTGATATGGTGCGGGGTTTAGAGTTTTGTTTTGGCGATTTGCCCGCTAGTGACTTCAAGAGATGCCTTTGTCTGTAGAACTTTATGCCTCGAAAAGCTAAAGCCATACCGGGAGAAAACGGACAGTCCGGCGGTCGCGGGGCGGTCAGTTTGAAACAGTTGGCGGCGCATCTTGGGCTTTCTACCACGACGCTTTCGCTTGTTCTTAACAAACGGCCTACGGCTGATTCCATTCCGGAAGAAACAAAAAAGCGCATATTTTCAGCAGCGAAAGAGCTTAACTACCGGCCGAACTATCTTGCCCGCTCGCTGCGTGCGCAAAGGACGCACACCTTAGGCGTGCTTGTGCCGGAACTATCGGACGGCTATTCGTCGATGGTGTTGAACGGGGTCGAAGCGGCCCTGTCGAACGACGGGTTCTTTTATCTGACCGCCAGCCATTTGCATCGCGACGATTTGCTTGAAAAACTGCCGCGCGTTCTGGTCGAACGCCAGGTCGAAGGCATAATTGCGGTGGATACGCCGATCAGGTTCGAGCCCGATCTGCCGGTCGTCAACGTCTCCGGCCATGACGAGATCGCGGGCGTGACCAACGTAGTTCTCAATCACCAGCACGCCGCCGAACTTGGTATCGGGCACCTGTACGATCTCGGCCACAGAAAAATTGCGGTGTTAAAGGGGCAGGATTTCAGTTCGGATACTGAGGTGCGTTTTGAAACAATATTGAAGGCCGCAGATCAACGCGAGATACCGATCGCATCAAAACTTCGCCAACAGCTTGAGGGCGATCTTCCGTCGCCGGAGGTTGGGTACGCGGCCACAAAGAAACTTATCGTAACCGGAGAAAAATTTACCGCTTTGTTTGCCTTTAATGATGTTTCGGCAATTGGAGCGATCCGTGCACTTGAGGAAGCGGGAATGCGGGTGCCCGAAGACGTTTCCGTGATGGGATTCGACGATATATACGGCGCCGCTTTTCACAACCCGGCGCTGACGACGATGCGGCAGCCTCTCTTCGAAATGGGGCGTCTCGCGGCGAAAACTGTACTCCAGGAGCTTTCGGGTGAACGAAACGAAAACCCCGAACGCATCCTGAGCGTCGAGCCAACACTGATTATCCGCCAATCGACCGCACGAGTTTCTAAGGCCGTATAGGCCAATGTACCTTTTGGTCCGGAGACAAAATCTCAATTACCTGATCAATTTGAGCCCTCGCTCGTCGCCCTTTAATCGAATGCGAAGGCGTTTGGTACCTTCGTCGTAATCGAAGCCGGAC
>CADEEU010000511.1 GCA_902826385.1 uncultured Acidobacteriota bacterium
GTCGGAAGAGCATAGACACTAGTCTTTGCGAGAGCAGTTATAGAGACACGCAAGGGATTGCAAACAAAACATGTCCAATCTTCTCATCGTTGACGATGAACAGAGTTACCGGCAGCTTTTAAGCCTTATCTTCGAAGGCGAGGGACACAGCATTCGGACCGCTTCCAACGGCGCCGAGGCTGTCGAGCTTCTCACGGCCGAGCCCGCCGATCTGGTAGTGTCGGATGTTCGCATGCCGGACATGGACGGCATTGAAATGCTCCGCACCGTGCGCGAAGCTCTGCCGGACATGGGAGTCGTTTTTATGACCGCCCATGCTTCGGTCGAAGCCGCCCGCGAAGCTTTCAAACTCGGGGCCGACGATTTCGTGACAAAACCGTTCGACGTGGACGAGCTTAAGCTGATCGTTAAAAAGACCCTTGAGAAGCAAGCCCTGATCGACGAGAACCGCGCATTCAAACGCGCTCAGCGTGAGCGAGGCAGCGTTAAGAATATCGTGGGAACTTCGGCGAAGATGAACGCTATCTTCCAGATGATCGAGACTGTCGCCGAGGTCCAATCCACCGTGCTGATCACCGGCGAAAGCGGAACCGGAAAAGAGCTTGTGGCCCGGGCGATCCACGACCTGAGCCCGCGTGCCGAGAAACCTTTTATCTCGATAAACTGCGGAGCCTTTACCGAAACGCTGCTTGAATCGGAGTTATTCGGTTACGTAAAAGGTTCGTTTACGGGAGCAAACACCAACCGTAAAGGCCTGTTCGAAGCCGCTAATAAGGGCTCAATTTTCCTTGACGAAATTGGCGAAATGTCTCCTGCGATGCAGGTTAAACTGCTTCGTGTGCTGCAGGAGCGTCGCGTCCGCCCGGTCGGTGCGCACGAAGAATTACAGATAGATGCCCGCGTGATCGCGGCGACAAACCGCGATCTAAAACAAATGTCTGTCGAAGGCACGTTCCGCGAGGACCTTTTTTATCGAATCTCGGTGATTCCGATCCATCTGCCGCCGCTTCGCGAACGATCGGAAGACATACCGGACCTTGTAAACCACTTTGTCGGCAAATATTGCGACCAAAGCGGCCGCAACCTGGCAATCTCGCCGCGAGCGATGCACATGCTCGAGAATTATATGTGGGGCGGCAACGTACGCGAGCTCGAGCACACGATCGAACGTGCCGTTGCCCTCGAACGCACCGAAGAAATTCAGCCCGAACGCCTGCCGGAACACATCACGAACTATAACCCGGACCGCATAAAGGCCGAGTTCGAGCTTCCGGAAGATGGACTGAATTTAACCGCACATCTCGAAAATCTTGAGAAGACCTACGTCATCGAAGCCCTACGCATGACCGCCGGCAACCAAACCAAAGCCGCCGACCTGCTCCAAATGCAGGTCCGCTCTCTCCGCCATCTTCTCGATAAACACAGCATCAGAACACTGTCGGCCCAAATGCGAAGCGGTGAATAAATAGCTTATTGGCCGAACCAGAAGTGCGGTGGGTTATCAGGGAAGCTTGAAGAGTTTACTTGAAGCCTGAAAAGAGTACAGCGTCGTGTCTCCACTTACCCTTACTTACAAGAAAACGTTTGCCGTCGGGAAACATATTGAAGCTCGACTGTTAGGACAATATTCCTTCACCGAGATCGAATACGCGTCGAGATTTGTCGGTATCGATTGCGTGAAACCACAGGGTGCTCTGCTCAGGATATCCAGCCCGGAGAATATAGGCCAGCTCTTTTCCGTCCGCCGCCCAGTCAAAATCAATCAAGTCAGCGTTTTTATCGACGATAGTAATTTGCCGGATTTCGCGACCGTCAGGAATTGAGA
>CADEEU010000512.1 GCA_902826385.1 uncultured Acidobacteriota bacterium
CGGGTCGCTGGAATCGTCCGGAAATGCCGAAATGCCGACACTTATCGTTACGTGATGGGTGTCGTCGGGCCGCCCCTGCCGCACGACGCTGAATTCACGCCCTTCAATTTCGTTTCGTATTCTTTCACCCGCAACCATGCCCTGTCCGATCTCGGCATCAAGCAAAAATGCCGCAAATTCCTCCCCGCCGAACCGCGCGGCCGCGTCGCCGCTGCGCAGGCATTTGATTATCGAATCGCCTATTTCTTCAAGCGTCTTGCTGCCGGTTAGATGCCCGTAGGTGTCGTTTACGTTCTTAAAGTAATCGATGTCCATCATGAGCACGCAAAAAGGCTGGCCGGCAAGTTTTGCCCGCTCTGCCTCGCGTCTGAGCTCGGAAAAGAACGATCGGCTTGAAAGAAGGCCTGTTAAATCGTCATGTGAGATCAATCGATGGATGTGTCGCTGGTATTCACGGTCGATCTCGTCAAGAAGATCGAAGCGCAGAATCTGCTCGCCGATCGTGATCTTATCGCCGTTCTGAAGCACTTCCTGGCGGACGCGCTCGCCGTTCACAAGAGTTCCGTTACGTGAGCCGAAATCTTTCAGCGTGTACTCAACCTCATTAGTATCAGCATTTACCGAGCGAGTTATGCTGGCGTGGCGGCGCGATACGGTAGAATCGTTTATGCGGACGTCGGAACCTATCTCGCGGCCAAGCAGTACCATCTCGCGTTCGAGCGGTATCGGCACGGCGATCAGGTCGCCCGACAGAAAAACCAGGGCTGGGCGGAGGTCGCGATCTTGACGCTTGGGTTTTTGCATAGCCGGCCAAAAAAGGAGGAATTGTTGAGGTTATCGGCGGAAGCCACGAATGACTCAACCATCTAGGATAGCTTATACTTAGGGTTAATTTCCAGCGTTTTTTGCCCCCAGCCGCATGAAAATTCTAATTGTAAAACTTGGCAGTATTGGCGATATCGTCCACACGGTGCCGGTTCTGGCGGCAATAAGGAGCGCGATACCGGATGCCGAGATCGGCTGGGTTGCGGAAAAACGGTCGGCCGAGATTTTGCGCGGCAATCGATTGATCGACCAACTGGTGGAAGTTGATACACGTTCGCTGCGCGGCGGCAAAGTTGTCGGCGAGCTGGTGACCGCAGTGCGCGAGCAGTTCCGCCCGCTGCGAAGGAATAAATTCGACATTGCGATCGACTTTCAGGGACTGTTGAAATCGGCGGCTATTGCAAAGCTTTCAGGGGCTAAAATGCGTTTCGGTTTCGATAAAGATTCTCTTCGCGAGCCGGCCAGCCGCCTATTTTTAAACCATCAAGTAGAAATTCCTCGACAGATTCACGTAATCAGGAAAAACCTGACCCTGGCTGCCCGGGCGCTTCAGATACCGGTGCCTGACGCCGAGTTTGAATTCCCGATCGCTACGTCGGCAGACCACATCGCGGAAGCCGAGAGAATTATTGCCCAAAGCGGAAATGAGTTTGCGATCTTGAACCCGGCCGGTGGATGGCTTACAAAGCTTTGGCCGGCGGCGAACTATGGAGAATTGGCCGATTTGCTGTGGGAAAAACACGGGCTCAGATCGGTCATTGCGACCGGCCCCGACGAAACCGATCTCGCTGCCCAAGTCATGAACGCAAGCCGCAGCGGACAAACCATTTTGACGCAACCATCGTTGAAAGGCTTTTTCGAGCTCGCAAAAAGGGCAAAGATCTACGTCGGCGGCGACACGGGACCGACGCACCTGGCGATCGCCGCCGGAACCTCGGTCGTCGGGATTTTCGGCCCGACGGAATGGTGGCGTAACGGATCCACAAATCC
>CADEEU010000513.1 GCA_902826385.1 uncultured Acidobacteriota bacterium
GTTTCAAGCCTCGATCTTCCCGATCCCGCCGAATTCCGACAAAAAACTTGAGCTAACATACACGCAGGCGCTAAAGGCCGAATCCGGGACCGTCGCCTACAAATATCCGCTCGGCACCGGCAGAAATGTTTGGGGCCGCGGGCCGCAGAATGTCGAAACGGCACGTCCGTCCGTGCCGCAAAAGTTCGGCACGATTTCCGGCAAGATCACGATAGAAGGTAAGCAGGCGTTGCGAAATATCTACTCGCCGTCGCATGCGATCGATGTTAAAAACAATTCCGAACGGACCGCCTCCATATCATTCGAAACCAAAGACAACGACAACGACTTTCAACTATATTACGGGCTGTCGAACGATGACTTTGGCATGTCGCTAGTGACCTATCGCGAGCCCGGCAAGGACGGCTATTTCCTTTTGATGCTGTCGCCGAAGGACGATGTTTCCGAACGTGAGCTTGTGAACAAAGACATCGTGTTTGTTCTGGACACCAGCGGATCGATGGCGGACGAAGGCAAGATGGAAAAGGCCCGAGCGGCGCTGTTGTTCGGCATCAGGTCCTTGCGTGACGGCGACCGTTTTAACGTTATCAATTTCGCCGGAGAAGAGCGTTTGATGGAGTCCGGGCTGATAGCGGCCGACGCGGCGGGACGCAAACGCGGCGAAGAATTTATCGCAAAGCTGCGTCCGACCGGCGGCACGAATATCAACGATTCATTGATCGCCTCGGTAAAACAATTCGACAAGAGCGACCGGCCAAAGATGCTTGTCTTCATGACGGACGGCCTGCCGACTGTCGGCGAAACAAATGCTGACAAGATAATCGCGAACTTGAAATCCGCAAAAAACATAGACGTGCGCATATTTCCGTTTGGGTTCGGCTATGACGTAAACACCGCGCTTTTGGACAAACTCGGATCGGAGAATTCAGGCATATCCGATTACGTTCAGCCAAAAGAGGACCTAGAGATAAAGGTGTCGAACTTTTTTGCCCGCGTCAGCTCGCCGGTCCTTTCGGATATCGAAGTAGCAATGGGCCCGGTCGATGCCGAGTTTGTTTATCCGCGTAAACCCGGCGACATGTTCAAGGGAATGCAGATAGCCATGATCGGGCGATACAAAAACACCGCCGACCTGCAAAATATTTCGATCAGGCTTAGCGGCAAAACCGGACGCGAAACTCGCAGTTTTGCATATAACAATCTCGATTTTCCGCTTCGCAATGAAGACAACGAGTTCCTGCCGCGTCTGTGGGCGAGCCGTCGAGTCGGATGGCTGATCGAACAGATCCGGCAAAACGGCGAGACCAAAGAATTGAAAGACGAAGTAATCGATCTCGGCACTCGATACGGCTTGGTCACACCCTACACGTCATATCTTGCAACCGACGGCACGCTCAGTTTTGCCATGGACGGAGCGAGCCAGGACCGTTTGCGACGGTCGGCTCCCGCTAAGATGGCTGAAAGAAGCGGTGCCGGTGCGGTGCAGATGAGCGTCCAGCAAAACTCGATGCGGATGAACACAATGGTGTCTGAGGACAAAAAGAAAGATGCGCGTGAGCGGATTCTTTTGGACAACACCGTCAACAACCAGTTCTTTGCGAACAAGAATTTTGCGAACCAAAGCAACGTCTGGATCGACGCCGAATATTCCGCCGCGGCAAAGCTGCCCGAGGTCAACCTTAAGTTCGCAAGCGAGGAATATTTCAAACTCGCGGCGTCGAATCCCGAGCTGGCCCGCTACTTCTCGCTGGGTGAAGAAGTAGTCGTGGTTTGGAACAACCGCGTATATCGCGTAACAAAGTAAGCGTAGAAATA
>CADEEU010000514.1 GCA_902826385.1 uncultured Acidobacteriota bacterium
ATATCGAGTTTATCCGGGCGCGAATGCAGGTGATCGACGAGATCGGCGCAAAGGCGGGCGGAAATCGACGAACGGTTCGATTCGGCAGCATCTCGATGGACGACGTGACCGTTGACGGTGCCGAGCCGATCATCGGAGAGATCGAAAAGATCGACGTCGCGAAGGGACGTTATTTCACACAGGCCGAGGACACCAACGGGCTGAGGGTCGCGTTTATCGGCACCGACGTCGAGAACAAGCTTTTCCCTCGCGGCGACGCGATCGGACAGGAGATTACAATCACCGGAATTCCCTACCGAGTAATCGGCGTTCGGGCCGCGAAAGGAACCGTTTTCGGAATGCCGCAGGACGCTTTTGTGCAATTGCCGATCAAAACATTCGGTTCCAACTTCGGCGGATTTCGCGGCAGCCGATATCTTTATTTCCTTGGTTCGGCGTCGTCCGACAAACAGTTTGACGCCGCGGTCGATGAAGCCAGGACGTTGATGCGGCTTCGTCGAAAGCTCGAAACGGGCGAAAAAGATACGTTCGGTATTGTCACACCGGACGCCATATCTGGCTTGCGCGACAGTCTTTTCGGGACGATGTTCATCGTCATTCTCTTTGTCCCGACGATCGCTCTGGTTGTGGGTGCCATTGTGATTATGAACATCATGCTCGTAGCCGTGACCGAGCGGACAAAGGAGATTGGGATCCGAAAAAGTCTGGGTGCCCGGCAGACTGATATTCTAAAACAGTTTCTTTACGAAGCCGCCCTTCTTTCCGCGCTGGGCGGCATAATCGGTTTGCTGATCGCTGAAGGCGTCGGTTTCGTGATAAGCCGGCTTTTCATCCAAACGAGAATCCCGTGGTATGCCGTGGTCATCGCAATTGGCGTTTCAGCGGTCGTCGGAATCATGGCCGGATTGTTTCCGGCGTGGAAAGCCGCAAGGCTCGACCCGATCGAGGCCCTCAGGGCCGACTAGTTATGCTTAGACTTTTGGGCAGCAGTTTTTACGAAAACCTGATGATGGCGTTCGACACGCTTCGCGGCAATAAGCTGCGCTCGTTTCTGACCATTGTCGGCGTCGTCGTCGGCGTGATCACGGTGATGCTTATCTCGTCGATCATCAGCGGCATCAACGTAGCCGTAGAAAAGCAGGTTGAATCGTTTGGAACACGATCGATCTTTCTCGACAAATTCAATGTCAGCTTCGGCCCTGGAAACCGGACTCGCGAGGAGCGCATGCGAAAACCGCTGACGGTTGAAGATTCCGAAGCGATAAAAGCTCTGGCCTCGGTCGAAACATCCGTGCCGACATTAGACGTCTCCAACAATTTCTGGGGTTCGAAAACGATAGTTACCGGTAAAAACGGAAAGTCGTCATCGGCCGTGATTTTGAAAGGGACGCTGCCGGAGATCGAGAAAACTACGGTTGAAATTCTTCTCAACGGCCGCTGGTTTTCTCAATCCGAAAGCGATGAAAAGGCGAACGTATGTCTTATCGGTTCATCGGTGGTTGAGAGCTATTTTCCTTTTGGAAGTCCGATCGGCGAAGAGTTGGACATTGGGGGAACGCCGTTCCGCGTCATCGGCGTACTGGAAAAACGCGAGCAATTATTCGGCGGCGGCGGTGGAAACAACGACCAGAGCAACGTTATCTACATGCCGCTGGGCTCTGCGCTGAAGCTAAAGCCGAATGCCGAAAACCTTCGCATCCTGGCCGTAGCCCGTGAAGGCATGCTCGTTCAGGCCAAGGACGATATTCAAGATTTGCTTCGCGTGCGACGCGAAGTTCCGTTCGGCGCACCGAACAACTTTTCGATGGAGACC
>CADEEU010000515.1 GCA_902826385.1 uncultured Acidobacteriota bacterium
CATCAATTCTCGAAGAGATCGTTTCAAAACGCCATGAAAACGACGGTGTAACAATCCTCGGAGGCGAGCCCTTTGATCAATCTAATTCCTTGGCGGAACTTGTGTTGAGACTGAAGAAAGTTGGCTTCCACATTGTCGTCTACACGGGCAATACTATTGAGAAACTAACTGAAAAGGACGACCCTAGCATTACCAATACTCTATCCCAAATTGACATGCTCATCGACGGTCCTTTTGAATCATCTCTAGTCGCTGAGACGGGGGAGTATCGAGGGTCATCGAATCAGCGTCTGTTACAACAGAAATAGGTTGAGCCAATCTATTCTCAAATTGATTTCAATTCACACGAAAAATCATCCAAAGGTTTTTCATGGCATCCCGTCATATTCGAAGTTGGAAATCTCCTGCTAATCCTCATTCGATTTTCAAAACCAGAAAGCTGGTTTAAGTAAGATCTCGTTTACCGGTCGTTGGTGTTTGATAACAGACAAGTCCTGTCTCTTTTTAGACATCGCGGCCGCATCGCTTCGTCGAACACTCCCGTTAAACCCAATAAACATCGGATAAAGCGAGTGGTACAGCTATTGCCCTTACGTTTCAATATATGAGAGGTCAGATCGTACGATTTTTTGGTTTTTTTATTCTGGGTAGCGTCCTGTTCACGGTTGTCTCGCCTACCGCGATGCTTGCCCATGGTGGCGAGGATCATGGTGACGCGAAGCCAAAGACCACCGCGAACGCGAAGGGCGTCGTTTCCCATTCGACTCGTTTGGGCGAACTCGAGCTAATGGTAAAGCACCCTGCGATGGAGCCGGACAAGCCTACGACCGGGCTTCTTTTTATTACGAAATTTGAGACCAACGAACCTTTCAAGGCGGTCGATGCCAAGGTCGAGATCGAATCCGCGAACGGTACGGTCTTTAACGCGACCGTTGCGGCTGGCGAGCAGGCGGGCACATACAGCGTGACCTTTCCGGCGATGCCATCCGGCGTTTACAAGATGCGAGCTAACGTGTCACACGACGGCGAAACCGACACCGCGACTTTTTCCGGTATTGAAGTAAAGCCAGTAGCGTCCGCCGCCGAGGGCGAAACATCCTGGTTTACAAAATTGGTGATCGGATTCGTCTTTTCGCTTGTAATAGTTTTGCTTTTCGGGCTTGTGTATTTCGTCTGGCGTTTCGCCACTGGCCCCGGAGTTAACGAGGAAGCACTTTCTGCGTGAGAACCACGCGAACATTGTTTACGAACACTCCATGGGTATAAGGAATATTTTAGCGATCGTAGGTGAATATTCAGCAAAGCTCGGTTTAGCCGTCATCATTTTTGGCAGCTTTAATTCGGCACTGGCACAGCAAACTGATCCTTCGTCTGTGCCGACTCCCGCCCCGTCGCTTCAATACATCGGGCAGGATGGCCTGAGTGTCGAGCAGCTTGTAGAAAGTGCGGGAAGGCGGCGCGCAGATCTGCTTGCGGCGCGTCAGCGACTCGTGATCGCCCAAGGGCGTCTGGTTCAAGCCGGACTTCGGCCAAATCCGGTCTTTAGTACCGAATACGGCAGCCCGCGTTTCTTGGGCGGCGAAAGCGAGTATGACTTTTCGGCAGAGCTGGCCCAACCTTTCGAGCTTGGAGGCAAACGTGGAAAGCGTCGTACCGTCGCGGAACTCGAACTCCAACAGGTTCGATCCGAGGTCGCGGCTATCGAACGGAATATCGCGGTCGAAATTCGCCGTGACTACGCACGGGCCATATCGGCCGCGCGGCAGCTCGATG
>CADEEU010000516.1 GCA_902826385.1 uncultured Acidobacteriota bacterium
CCCGGCGGCAAATAAATCTTTGCTTTCAAAAAGAATAGCCGACAGCTATCGCAATTGGCTGCCAGCTACTTTTTATATGAAAACACTGTTCGCGAAGCGGTCGAACTATAAGATCAGCCTTTTTTGTCCTTCTTCTTTTCGTCAGGATTCGGCGTGGTGATGAACGGCCGATGCTGTACGACGAACTGCTTATCGTCATAGGTTCCGTCGCCATCGACATCGACTTTTACTTCCAGTTTGTATTTCTTACCAGGCTCGTGTTTCGCAAGCAGGTCGTATGACAGGCTGTACTGGCTTCTCAGCAGGCCGTTTATACTTTGCAGATATTGCGGAATTTCACTTTCAAAGGTCATCTCGAAGTGCATTCCGCCGGACTCCTTAGCAAAAGTGTTCATCGCGTTCTTAGCCTGCAGGAACGTAAGCCGGCCCGGCATACCCGTTAGGCCGTCTGTTGCGCCGAGATAGCCCTCGTATTTTTTGTAGAACAGATTCCCGGTGCTGATGATATAGATAGGTATACCGGCTTCCTGAATGATCTTTCGGGCTTCGCCGTAATTGATCTTGCTGAACGTATCGATTCCGGAAGCGACCAGAATGATCGCACGGCGTTTGGACTTGACGCTGATCATTCCGCTGTAATCCGCCTGGCGTTCTTTACTATCCTCGAGCACTACCGAATCGCCACGGCCGCCTATCAATGAGAACTTGATCGCGTCATAGAGATTATTTTCCCTAAACGCGGGTGAATTTCTAAGAAGCAAGTCTATCGTTTGACGGATTCGCTGCGGGTCGTTGGTAAAGTCGGTTATCGGCGTGGGCCGCATGTCGAATGCGATCACCGACGCGTAATCGTCCGGTGGTTTGATGAAGCGGGTCAAAAATTGAGCAACCGGCCTGATCGACTCATAAACTCCGGGTTCGAAGTAACCGCCTGCGGCACGACCGAACATCTCTGTCCACTTGCTGTATTCCAGCACAAGAGTAACCGTTATAGGAGACTCCGGCGTGGTAAAGTTCGAAATGTCCTGCTTAACGCCGTTCTCGAAGACCGCAAAATTCTCTTTTTTCAAACCGCCGATGATCTGACCGGTTTTTTTGTTGAAAACGACGGCATCGACATTAACGATGTTCGTGTCAACCGCGATCACGCCTTCTTCCGCAACCGCACTTTTCTCTTCCGCAAGCCTCTTCTTTTCTTCTTCCTCAGCCTTTAATTCTTCGGGCGTCTTCGGCTTTGGCCGTTGGTTCTTTTTGTCGTTTCCTTTTGGTTCCACTCGCTGCGGCTTGGACTGGGCGAATCCGACCGGGATCGATCCGATCAAAAGCGTGAAAACAAAAAGGATAGACGTAACGCGAGTGTAGAGATTTTGCATAGAGGTCCCCAAAAGGCAGAGTAATACGGGTTAGATTCCAATTGTGGACCTTTGGTTGGTTTTAAGCAAGGTATTTACGCGGGTTCTATCTCGACACGGACCTCGAAAGAACCCGAATTGTCGTCCAGATTGCCTTCGTTGACGCCTAAGAATAAGGCGCCGTCACGTGCTGCCGTGAATGTGCGCTCGGAGCCAATATAGATAAACTCGTTGTTGTCGTCGCCGATAACCGCGATGAGGGCTCCGGTCGGAACGCTTTTTAGGAGCTTATTGTCGTCCTCGACATCGTACAATCCGGAAGGTCCGGTCGATTTTCCACCGCCGATCGAGATTTGGCCGTCGCCGATGATCCTGATCTTTTGCCCCTTCTTTACTACCCACCCT
>CADEEU010000517.1 GCA_902826385.1 uncultured Acidobacteriota bacterium
GAGCCGGAAATAACCGATCATGTCTGCTCGAAACTCGGCATCCACCCGGGCGAAACCACCGCTGACGGCAAATTCACCGTCTCGCTCGTCGAATGCCTGGGGAGTTGCGGCACGGCGCCGATGATGCAGATCGGGTACGATTTTCATGAGGATTTGACGGTTGAGAAGGTAGAGAAGATTTTGGCGGAGTGTCAGTAGCCCGCACGTTAGTAAGGGCTCGGTCAGAAAACTGGAAACGTTTGTCCGTTTCTACACACCGCTCGCTCGATATAAATGAAAAAAGTCCTCTTGATCGCGACCTGTATATTCTATTGCGGCATCCTTGCCTTCGCGCAGGAAGCCGGCAGCAGCGTGTACGGAAATGCCAACAGGCAGCGAAAGCCGCAGCTCGGTAACGGCGAACTGGTTGGCAACGCCGGTCAAAATCAGACACAGTTCATCGAGGCAAGCGTTCTGATGAATGTACAGCCTGATGCTTACGTCGCGGTGTTCGGATACGTTCAGGAAGGCAAGGACCCGAACGCCGGAAACGATCTGGTGAATGCGAAATTCGCCGAGTTTACTAAATCGCTTCTGTCGCTCGGCATCAAACGAAACGACATATATGTCGATTTCATTTCGCAAAATCGTGTATTCGATTATGCCGAGAGCGCCAGTACGATCACGGAAAAGCTCTCCGGCTTTGAGACAAAGAAGAACATCGCGGTGCGATACGCGGACAGAAATCTTCTTGAGAAGATACTCTCGGCCGCGGGACAGTCATCGATCTTCGATTTAATTGAGGTCGATTATGTCGTCAACGACCTTGCTGGATCCCGGGCTAAGATGTTTCAGGAAGCGGTGAAGACGGTAAAGCAGAAAGAAACCGCGTATTCTAATTCATTCGGGATAAAGCTGACGCCTTACGCTGTTGCCACCGAACGATACGATGCTTTCTTTCCTGGAGAACAGTATCGCGGCTACCAGGCGTACGAGGCAGGTTCGACGTATAATGCCTATAACAAAACCGTTATCCGCCCGCGAAAGGTTTCGACATTTTATTACAATCCGCTCAGCCCCGGAGATTTCGATGCGGTAATAAACCCGATCGGTATCGAACCGGTCGTACAGCTTACGCTTTTTGTAAAAGTTCAATACGACCTGCCGCGAACGGTTTCTAAATAAGAATTGGGATCGATTGCGAAGCCTGAGCACGAGGTCGATGAGATTCTGGATAGTGTCAGTAGCCCGCACGTAAGTAAGGGCTCCACGCAAGCTATGACCAACGCCGATATCATTCAAGGCCTGTACGAATCTTTCGCCAAAGGCGATGTTCCCGCGGTTTTGGGGGCGTTCGACGATAGCATCTCGTGGACCGAAGCCGAGGGCTTTATGTACGGCGGTACATACAATGGGCCGAACGCCGTACTTGAGAATGTTTTTATGAAGCTCGGCACCGAATGGGAAGGCTTTGCGGCGGTGCCGGACAAGATCGTTGACGGCGGCGATGGAAACGTGATTTCGACCGGGACTTATTCGGGCAAATACCTAAGAACCGGTAAGAGTATGACCGTACCCTTTGCTCACGAATGGGAACTACGTGACGGAAAGATCATGATCTTCCGGCAGCATACCGACACGGCAGTCGTCGAACGAGATCTGGGAATTTAAACTTGTTTTTGCTAAGGAAGTTGCAGCGTCCGCGGTCGAGAGTAAGGAAGAGTGGGAAATGGAGAGCAGCTGTAGACAAATGTTCGTGATGCTTC
>CADEEU010000518.1 GCA_902826385.1 uncultured Acidobacteriota bacterium
CACCTTGCTTTGCATCGGGAAAGCGGCTGTAGAAGAAGCCGGAATTGTCTTTCAGCCACGAAACGCCGCCCTGACGATTCGGACGAAGCGTGTCCGGCAAGAGTTCACCGGTTTCGACGTTCATTACTTTCCATTCGGTGCGATCCGAACCGGAGCGTGCGACGCCGTAAGCCCAAAGCTTTCCGTCATCGGTGAAAGACGATCCGCTCAACGCAGCGGTTCCGTCGGTCGTGAGCTTGTTCGGATCGAAAAAAACACGGCCCGGATCGTCAATCGAATTCGCAATATAAAGAACGCTCTGGTTTTGCAGCCCATCGTTCTTTGAATAGAAGTATTTATTGCCGATCTTTGACGGCGACGAATAACGCTCGTAGTTCCAAAGTTCGGTCAAACGGTTTTTAATTGTCTCGCGCTCGGAAATTGTTGAAAGATAAGAGTCGGTCAAAGTATTTTGCGACTCAATCCACGACTTAGTATCAGCGTTAAGCGGAGCCTCTTCCATCCAACGATACGGGTCTGCAACCTTGACACCGTGATACATATCCGTTTGATCGGCCTTCCGGGCTTTGGGATAGTCAAGCCTTTTCTGGGCCGGAATGCTCGAAACAACGAACGAGAAAATCAACAGAAATAGAGACAGCTTCTTTAACATCGCGCAGGTTCACCTCATTGGAAAAATTTCTCTAATTATAGACCTACGGGAAATTTATCCAAAGCGAGATGGAACCATTATCTTGGCCCTAAAAACACAAAGCCCGCCGAAGAACAATTTCGAACGGCGAGCTTTTCGAACATTAGAATTATTTCGATATCTAGTGAATTGCCGGCTGGTCTTGAGCAGGATTCCTGTCAACCCGCTCCGGCGAGCCGATTTCCAACGTACCATCCGCCGGCAGCCAGTTCGGACGCTTATACAGAAGTGCTTCGGTTTCCTCGACGCATTTCGGTTTGGCCATCAGATAACCCTGCCCGTAATCGCAGCCCAGATTCTGCAGCACGGCCAATTGCGACGGCGTCTCGATACCTTCGGCGATAACACGCATTTTCAGGTTCTTTGCCAGCGAGATTACGGTCTGCAGAACTTCTGAATCCTCGCCGTTTTCGCCTACGCGATTGACGAACGAGCGGTCGATCTTCAGCGTGTCGAACGGCAGCCGGTGAAGATGGCTCAGGCTGGAGTATCCGGTGCCGAAATCGTCGATGCTAAGCTGCACGCCGATCTCTTTTAGCTTTCTCAGCAGGTTTATCGAATGCTCGGCGTTTTCCATGGCCGTACTTTCGGTCACTTCGAGCTTTAACGTTCTCGGTGCAATCTGCGATTTTTGCAACGCTCCCAACACGTCGTCGATCAGCTCTTCCTTCGCAAGGTGCTTTCCAGAAATATTAACGCTCACCATCAAATCACTGTACTCCGGCCCAATCTGCTGCCATTCCGCAAGCTGCAGGCAGGTCTGCTGCAGTATCCAGACGGTGATTGGGAGAATGAGCCCTGAATCCTCGGCGATCGGTATAAATCTGACCGGCGGAATCATTCCCTTTGTGGCGTGATGCCAGCGGAGAAGGGCCTCGAAACCGACCAGTCTACCGTCGCTCAATGAGACGATCGGCTGATAATGCATTGCCAGCTCATTTCGCTCAACCGCATGTCGCAGGTCCATCTCAAGCTGTATGCGCTCGAGAAACTTGTCCCGCATGTCGGTATTAAACACCGCCGGCCCGTCATTCTTCTCTTTTGCAAA
>CADEEU010000519.1 GCA_902826385.1 uncultured Acidobacteriota bacterium
GTCTATAACAGGAACGCCGTTCGCCGCCGCCATCACAAGCCGACGCGGCTTGTGCTCGAAGTATGCGGGCAGGACTACCAGATCGGCCTGCCTCAGCCAAGCGCTATCGCCTTTTTCGGTATCGAAGCCATTCCAAAAATCCGCACCTTCGATAAGCGGTCCGAGCAAAATAAGTTTCACGTCCATTCCTCGCAGAGCCTCACGCAGTTCGTGACAACCCTTGCGGCCGACCGTCGCGGCCGGAAAGACAATGTGCGGTTTTTTATTGCGGTTGCCGGCAACATCAGTAGGCTTCGGCATCTGCCATTTTAACAGCTCGGACCGTCGCGGAAACACCGAAGCAATTTCAGAGTGCGAGGTGATAATTTTCCGGGCATGTTTCAACGCCTCCGTTTCGGCCGCAACCAAAACTTTGTCCGCTCGAAAATCGCCGAGCGTAGTGCTTTCGGGATGAAGACGAGCTGCTGCGTCGAGCCGTTTCTGAATCTCAGCCATCGGAAGGGCAGTCATCAAAACGTCGAACGTCCGGCCCCCGAGGTGTCCGTTCTTCCATAGAAACGGCAGAAGATTCTGCTGGACAACGACGTGAAGGACGTCGTACGCGAGGCCCTTCGCATAGCTTTCCGCAAGCTTTTCATACATCGCCAGCAAATTGATCTGTCGTGCCCGGCCCTGTGCGGCAAGTTTTCGCGAACGGTACGAACGCACCGCGGTCACCAGCAAACTCTGGCGAAAATCGCCGAACCCGTAGGCCGTCCACGCGTAATTCGCCTTCCCGAATCTCTTGCCGTCCAGCGGGGCAAGCAGAATGTCCTTGTTCGTGCGTTCGCTTTGGATATAAGAATCGAACTCGGGCGAAAATTCGTCCACAAGGAAAGCCGTTTTACCAAAATCGCTATGGGTTGTGGAATCGACGACGCGATGACAATCCATTTCGCAGGTCGCACACGATTGGGGCGTATCGTTGTGCACCGGAATGCGCCGGATCTCATTAGGCGGAGCACCATTTAGCTTTTCACCGCGAAAAGTGACTGTGAGATCTTTTTCGTCGAGCCTTGCCTCGATACGAAACGGTTTTTCCGAGCGGAATCTTAGATCGACGTAATTCCAGAAAACCGTCGCATCACGGTCCCTTTCAGCGAGCGAACCTGTAACGACTTGTGTGTGAGCGTGCCGCTCGACGATCTCAAAATTTGCGTCGAGAGCGGCGTCATAAAGCGCATTCGAAATCTGACACAAGCCGCCGCCCACATTCGGAATAATGCAGCCCTCACGCAGCTCACGACCCTCGACATACCCCTTGATCCGGCTCGCCCGGCCCACCTGCTTCCAAAAACTGAATGTTTGATTTGCCCCAACCTCGACTCCATCCAATTTGCGGATCGCCAGACGCAGGTTGTGTATCTTGCCGGCTACCAAAAAACGCTCCTCCGGCTCTGTTTCCGTCCAAAGCGGAGTTTTCGACTGAGAGATCGCAGGTTTTGTCGCAAGGTCATTGGTTCGCTTTCCCTCGACCGACCGGTTGTCGGTGAGATCGCGGATCGCACGTTTTAGCTGAAGAAGCAAAGTCTTTCCGCGAAACAAGGCGGCTTCAAAGCGAGTTGGAACTTTTCGGCCGGATATCACGGCTGGATTCGTCATACTGACAAAGATAATGAAGCATAAAGCAAGACATTTTTGCAACGAATTTTACTTTTCTTGACAAACCGGCAAGC
>CADEEU010000520.1 GCA_902826385.1 uncultured Acidobacteriota bacterium
CGGAGGTCCGGTAGGGCAGCCCAAGGCGATATTCGTAGAAGTCGCAGCAGTGAAACGCCGAACGTAATTCAGGCCGGCATTCGAGCGAAGTACGTTGCTTCCGCCGGGTATTGCGGCTCCGGGAATAGCAAAGGTTTGCAGCTTTATGACCGAGCGACTGTCCGGATAAGTCGTAACCAGCGTCTGAGGGGCCGTCGCGGTTAGATTTAAGCTCGGAGCCGAAGCGGTACCATTGTTGTCAACGGCTCGCGAACCCGCATAACCGCTGATGGTCATCGCGGTCGGAACCTCCTGCGTGACGCCAAGGCTCAGAACATCTTCGGTTACATCGACTGTTACAGTCGTTTGCGTCGCCGTATTCGTATCGACCGTTTCTATTTTGATCCAGACCTGGCGGTCTCCCGCAGGACTGGCGTTAAAAAGACGTTCGCCATTAACGGTCGTCGCCTGATAGTTGAATGGACCGCCCAATGTCGACCTCATCGCTTTTGGACGATAGCCACGGGCCCGGTTTGCTAACACTGGGTCCGTACCGAGCGGATCCAGTCCCGAACCATCCCAACGCCCATCAAGCCTGACTCCACACGGAGTTGCAACCGCGCCTGTTCCAACGCCCGATGCGCATCCCGGTAGTTTAGCTTTGCTATCCGCAAGGCTGACGCGAATTCCCTTTTTATTAGCGAATCGCTCTGCTCTAAGTATGTTGTTGTCTACGTCTGCCGCCGTGACCGGGGCGGGATCGCCCGCAGCATTTCGGAACAGATCCCCACCTGTGGCAGTGGCAAGTTCCTTGCCGCGCTTGAGCATCTCAACCAAATCGGTGTTGGCTCCGACGTTCAAGGGCAGCCGAAGCGGTCTTACCCCAGCCTGCAGATTTCCGTCGAACGCAGGAACGGTAGTGCTTGCCCAGGTGGGATTCAACCTGCTAGGCGGCATGTCCGGATTCGGCACCATCACAGGTGACGGAGGCGGAAATTGAAAGACGTTGTTTGCATTTCCAAAGGTTGTGTTGAGAACACTTCCCATAGTCGGCAAAAGCTGAACGGGAGTACCCGAAGCGTTTTTAATCCACGTCTGACTATTCCCGCTGTCACTGGTGTTCCAATTGCGCCATGACTGCGTCACGATATGGTGCGCCGCCGTCACGCGGGAATCGAAGAAAATACCTTCGGCGCCGGGCGACACAAAAAAGTTTCCGTTCGAATGAACGCGGCCGCCAAAAGCGAATCTCGGAGGACGGAATAATTCAAGATCGTCGTTGTAGAAAATACCGAACTGGAAAATGGGAATTCGGTTGTTAAGAATGTTGCGGGTTAGCTGGATCTGTGTGCCGTCTGGAGCTGTTGCGGTTGTACGGAGCCTCCAGTTGTCCCTAACGGCGATCAGCCCGGAGTAAGGGCCGCCTGACAATACCTTTGTCTCCCTGGCCGTTAGTTGGTCCAGTTCGTTCGCGAATGTATATTCGCCGCCCATGGCGGTTGATAATCCCGGAATTATGTCACCATCGCGAACTACGTCCTGGTCGGCGGTTGTTGGATTCAGCTTCGTCTCGAAGACCTTATTAAAGTTTCGGGTCATCGTTTCAAGACTTCCTTGTGCCGCATAGAACGTGCGGCCTTCCGTAGTCTCGTTTCCGAGGGCCGAGGCTTCGGCCGATGTTCGTGACATAGCGAGGGCCACAAACACACTTATCAACGCCAAGACGAACAAGGCG
>CADEEU010000521.1 GCA_902826385.1 uncultured Acidobacteriota bacterium
CGAATAGGCTACGGCCTCGTCGAAACTCGCGCCCTTCATAATTACATCCGCGCCCTGGGCCTTCGTCGCGATGATCTTTGTCAACGGAGCAAATTCCGGCAGTACTATCGTCGCCTTTATTCCGTTGAGCCGGGCAGCAAGGGCTACGCCTTGAGCATGATTACCGGCCGAGGCCGTTATTACGCCGCGTTGTTTTTCTTCGTCGGAAAGCCGCGATATCTTATTGTACGCCCCGCGGACCTTGAAGGAACCGGCACGCTGGAGGCATTCGGCTTTGAGAAATGAAGGAACTCCAATCTCGTCAGACAGCTTTTCGTCTGAAAGGACAGGCGTTGGATTTATAACATTTTTCAGGACCCGACGGGCATCTTCGATATCCGCTAGTGTAACGGCCATAATTGCGGCGATTATAAGGCAAATACAGAACTAAAAGCGACTTCTGATCGCCTTTCATGCACAAATAGGTTATATTTCTGCTTTATTGGTTTGGAGGCATAGATGGAAGGAATAATCGGCGGCGTCGGACTTCTGTTTCTCTTGTTTCTCGGGATTGCCCTGCTCACGGTGGCCTGGAAAACGATAAAGATCGTTCCGCAATCGAGCGTTTTGTTGATCGAGCGGCTGGGCCGGTTTCACCGGGTGGCGGCAAGTGGTCTGAATATTATCGTTCCGTTCTTTGAATCTCCGCGGGCGGTTTATTGGTCTAACGTTCGCCCGGGCTCAACGTCCATAGACCTTCGCGAACAGTACATCGACATGCCGCCGCAGCCGGTTATAACCCGCGATAATGTAACGATAAACGTCGATTCCGTCGTCTATTGGCAGATAACCGACCCTACCAAAGCCGTCTATGAAGTGGCGGACCTCGTCGGAGCGATCGTGCAGCTGACCATCACCGGGATGCGTTCCGTAATGGGTGATATGGACCTGGACCACACACTTTCAAACCGAGATCAGATCAACGGAAAATTACGAATGATCCTTGACGAAGCTACCGACAAATGGGGCGTCAAGGTTACGCGTGTCGATGTTAAAAATATCAACCCGCCCGAAGATGTACGCATCACAATGGAAAAGCAGATGACGGCGGAACGAAATCGTCGTGCGTTGATTCTGCAGGCTGAGGGTGACAAACAGGCGGCCATCACGCGTGCCGAGGGTGAAAAGCAAGCCGCGGTCACCAGGTCGGAAGGCAATAAACAGTCCGCCATTCTTGATGCCGAAGGTGCCGCCCAGGCCAGATTGACTGCCGCAAGCGCCGAAGCTCAGGCGATTAATCAGATCGCTCAGATAATGGGCGATCCCGAACAGACGGCCCAATATTTGATTACCGCAAGGTACATAGAGTCTTTGCGTGACATGACGCGGACGCAAAATTCGAAAGTGATTTTTATGCCTATGGAAACCTCCGCTATGCTTTCGAGCATTGGAGCGATCAAAGAAGTGCTTTCTGAGACCGGCGAGAAAAAAGAAGAGCTTCCGCCAACGCCGCGAAACCCGCGTGAACTGAATAGATAATTGAAGAGGAAAAGGATTATGCTAAAAATAGTTGGAGCAGTGGTCGTATTACTAGGGATCGGCGTATTTGCCGCGGCTTACTCATTTGGGTTTATCTTCAACCCGTCGCCCATCGATCCGCCGAAAGAGAAATCAATGTACGAATTTACGATGAAGAATATCGATGGCCAGGACGTCAAACTCGACG
>CADEEU010000522.1 GCA_902826385.1 uncultured Acidobacteriota bacterium
ACTGACTGATATCGATGGCCGGAAAGAGGCGCTTATCAGCGAGACGACGATCCAGATGAACCTCCATATTGCCGGTTCCTTTGAATTCTTCAAAGATGACATCGTCCATACGACTCCCGGTATCGACCAGCGCGGTCGCCATGATGGTCAAGCTTCCGCCGTTCTCAATATTTCGCGCCGCTCCGAAGAAACGTTTGGGCCGTTGCAGGGCGTTGGAATCGAGCCCGCCGGAGAGCACCTTGCCGCTCGGTGGGGCAATGGTGTTGTAGGCGCGAGCCAGACGCGTGATGCTATCCAACAGGATGACCACATCCTTTTTGTGTTCAACCAGCCGCTTTGCTTTCTCCAGCACCATTTCAGCGACTTGGGCATGCCGCTGAGCCGGTTCATCAAAAGTGGAACTGATCACTTCCGCCTTCACTTGTCGCTGCCAGTCAGTAACTTCCTCCGGTCGTTCGTCGATGAGTAAGACGATGAGGGTTACTTCGCTATGATTTTTCAGGATGGCTCGAGCAATCGCTTGCAGCAACATCGTCTTTCCGGTACGCGGAGCCGCCACGATCAATCCTCGTTGGCCTTTCCCGATCGGAGTCGTCAAATCCATCACCCGAGTGCAATACTCTTCCCGATCAAATTCCAGGTTGAGTCGCTCTTCGGGATACAACGGGGTGAGGTTGTCGAATAGAATTTTATCTCGCGCCACCTCAGGATCTTCGTAGTTAACCTTTTCGACCTTGAGCAGGGCAAAATACCGTTCACTTTCTTTGGGGGGACGGATTTGGCCTGACACGATGTCGCCCGTGCGGAGATTGAATCGCCGAATCTGTGATGGGGAGATATAAATGTCGTCGGGGCCCGGTAGATAATTGGAGTCCGGTGCGCGGAGGAAGCCGAATCCATCAGGAAGCGTTTCGAGTACGCCTTCTCCGTAGACTGAACCGTTTTTCTCGGTCTGTGCTTGGAGGATCGCGAAGATGAGCTCTTGCTTACGTAAATTAGCGGCACCTTCTATTTTCAGTTCCCGAGCCACATCATTCAGATCGGCAATGGACTTCTGCTTCAATTCTGCGAGATGCATTACTTCCCCCTTAGCTACTGACATACAACTCCTCCCGAGCTTGGGCTCGGTTACCGTTTAAAAGAATTCGCTCGGACTGGGTAACCATGCGAAACGTGATTTTACCTTAGGCGATGAGCTTAGATCTTGGTCTGTTGGGTTGGGAAAACTTATGGAAGTTCGCTATCTATTTTAATAAATAATATGTGGAGGTTATTGGTATCGTCTCAAATACTTATAGCATCCATAGCCCTAGCAAAGCCTTTGGTTCTGCCAACTAACCCCGCTTCGTTCTCATTGCTGCCAGGGTTATTTCGAGAAAGGTTCCGGAGTTGAATTCTTTAGGTGGAGAGAATCAGCTCACACTAGATGCTGCCGTAATGATACTCAGACACCACCCGGTTGTCAACTAGCAACCTGTATTTTACGTGATCGTATTAGAGGCGTGATGAACATCATCATGACCTGTAGGGTTGTTCAACGAATCTGAACTGTGCTACACAGTGAAAAAGAAAGCATCCCAATGGCACGCGACGAAAACGAAACCAGCCCCGAACGCGTCTTCTCACTGTTTGAGGCTAATCAGCTGATTCCCCGGCTCCAGTCGCACTTGTCGACTGTCCAGGGGTGTAAAACGG
>CADEEU010000523.1 GCA_902826385.1 uncultured Acidobacteriota bacterium
GATCTGGAAGGAAATCTTACGACAGTCAACAAAGCGACGCTGCAAATGCTCGGCTTTCACGAAAACGAGATCTTGGGGAAAAACCTGCGGCGTCTCGTTTCCACCGAGCACCAGCCGATGTTCGAGGCTTATATCAGGAAGGTCACAAATGAGGGACTAGCCAGCGGCCTTCTGGAACTTAAATCAAAATCGGGTAGCAGTGTCATTTTGAGATACAACAACGTTCTTGCAACCGAGGAAGGCAGGGAGCCTTACGTACTGGGACATGCTCAGAACGTAACCGAGCTTTTGGCGGCGCAAAGCGAGCTTAAGAATCTGTCGCTGACTGACGAACTGACCGGCCTGTATAACCGTCGCGGCTTCATTACTCTTGCCGAGCAGCAGTTAAAATTAGAACGTCACGGCGGCACCGCACGCGGGCTTACGCTGTTGTTCGCCGACATGGACGGGCTGAAGGCGATCAACGACAATTACGGCCACGAAGCCGGTTCGGAAGCTCTCGCGACGCTCGCCATACTTATAAAATCCGCAATTCGCGAAGCCGACGTCGTCGCTCGTTGGGGCGGCGATGAATTTGTAGTTTTAGCGATAGGAGCAAAAGGCGAAAGTCCGCAGATGTTAGTGGAACGGATAAAAGATCGGATTGACGACTACAACGCCGATAGCGGAAAACCTTATCACGTTGCATGCAGCATTGGCGTGGCACCTGTTGATGTCGACGGTGCCGCGACCTTCGACGAAACTATAGCCGCCGCCGACGCAGCCATGTACGCAGAGAAAAAACGCCGCAAAGCAGGTCGTGAAGAAACACATACCCTTGCACAGTCCGTACCGCAAACGACAGAGCGGGCCCGAGTCATGAATTGAGCAAGAACCTGATAGCCGACTCTTGTCCGCTTAGTTTACAATTGACGGAAAACGTAAATGGAGGAGAGGGAAACGTGACAAATCAGGCTGAATTGGCGAAGCCTTTCGCTGCCCTGCACGTTAAAGGCGATCCGTTGATCATCTTCAACGTTTGGGATGCGGGCACCGCGAAAGCCGCGGCCGTGATCGGTGTTAAGGCAGTTGCGACTGGCAGTTATGCGGTAGCGTTAGCAAATGGATTTGAGGACGGCGAGTCGATTCCGCTCGATCTGGTGCTGGCGAACTTGCGGAGAATCGTTAAGAGTGTCGATCTGCCCGTATCGCTCGATTTTGAAGGCGGGTACGCTCGCGGGCCGGGCGAACTGGCCGAGAACATCAAAAAAGTAATTGAAGCCGGGGCGATCGGGATAAACTTTGAGGATCGCGTCGTGGCCGGTGAAGGGCTTTATTCGGTCGAGGAGCAAGCCGCCCGCATCGCCGCCGTTCGACAAGCCGCTGACGGGCTTTCAGTTCCACTTTTCATAAATGCCCGAACCGATGTTTTCCTTTCACGCGACACATCAACACACAACGACATCCATCTGAAAGAAGCCGTTGAACGATCCCGCGCATACGCCGAGGCCGGTGCCAGCGGATTCTTCGCCCCGGCTCTGGTCAACCCCGACTTCGTCGAAAAACTCTGTGCCGAATCGCCATTACCCGTAAACATTATGGTCTGGCCCAGCGTTCCGTCATCAAAAAAGCTCGCAAGCTTAGGCGTCGCCCGCATCAGCTACGGCGGCAGTCCTTACAGGCCTACGAGGGACGCTTTCAAAGAATA
>CADEEU010000524.1 GCA_902826385.1 uncultured Acidobacteriota bacterium
ACGGCAATGGCTCGACAGCATCTGTTGGTGCTATACAGCGAGGCCTCCTGCAATTAGACGAGCAGGGCGGCGACCAGTTTTTCGGCGAACCGGCGGTGAAGCTGGACGATTTTATGCAGAGCATCGGTGGCAAGGGAGTTTTGAATTTGCTCGCCGCCGACCAACTGATAAATGCGCCAAAGCTTTATTCGACATTTCTGCTTTGGCTGCTTTCGGAATTATTCGAATCACTGCCCGAAGCCGGCGATCTCGAAAAACCGAAACTTGTATTCTTCTTTGACGAGGCTCATCTTTTGTTCTCCGACGCGCCGACGGCGTTGGTCGATAAGGTCGAGCAGGTTGTTCGGCTTATCCGGTCGAAAGGTGTCGGCGTCTATTTTGTGACCCAAAACCCGGCCGACATTCCCGAAAAAGTTTTGGCCCAACTCGGCAATCGCGTACAGCACGCCCTTCGTGCCTACACACCGCAGGAACAAAAAGGCGTCAGGGCCGCCGCTTCGTCATTCCGTGAAAATCCTGATCTGGATACCGAAAAGGTAATTACGGAACTCGGCGTCGGTGAGGTGCTTGTTTCCACTCTCGATGAAAAGGGAGTGCCGACGGTCGTCGATCGGGCGTTCGTCGTGCCGCCTGTCGGCCACATAGGGCCGATCACGCCCGAACAGCGTCAGCAACTGCTCGCAAACTCTCTGGTCGCAGGCGTGTACGAAAATGCCCTCGACCGCGAGTCTGCTTTTGAGATACTCACCAAAAAAACCGAGGAAAAGATGGTTGCGGAAGCGCAAGTGAAGGCCGAAGAAGAAGCGGCCAAGGAAGCGGCCCGACAGGAGAAAGCAGAACGCTCGGCTGCCCGCGGTCCGGACACGCTGGCAGAATCCATCACAAAAAGCGTTGCTCGTTCGGCCAGCTCATCGATCGGCCGGCAGATTGGAAATACGATTGTTCGCGGAGTTCTGGGCAGTATCTTCGGCGGCAAATCAAAATCGAAGAGCAGCTGGTTTTAGCGAACAAAATAGGTTTTTCGTTTTCGGCGGCTTGAGGTCCATATCAAGTCGCCGTTTGTTTTATGCTCCTAAAAACCGTCATTCTCGAAAAGATAATTACGAGCGAAATAAAGTACGTTTTCCGCCGCTGGAAGCGAGCGTCGGTCAAGTCTGGCGGGACACAGATGACACACCTGGGCGTGCTCGGTATAGACGCGGTCGAGGTTGTTGCCGAAGGTGAAATAAGCGAAAAGGACGCGCGCCTCGCGGGATTTATATCGAAAAAAGAACTTATCGGTTCCATGTCGGAATCGACTTTGGACATCTACAAGATAACGGTTCGGTATATCGGCGAAGACCCGCGCAAAGAGCTTCGAAACGCCGATCTGTCCGTCGAAGAATTGGAAGAAGTTCTTGCAAAACTTCGTAAGCTGGACCAGAACAGCCAGCGCGGAAACTGGACACGGCTTTATCTTCAAACGATTCACGACCAGCCAAACACTCACGCTGCGGTGCTTTCTTCTCAGCTTGGGCTGGACAACGCCCACTTCAAACCTTGGGTCCGCAAACTAAAAGCTCTCGGGCTAACTGAAAGCCTAAGCCCGGGTTATCAGCTTTCTCCACGCGGCGAAAAAGTCCTGAAAGCTCTCAACTCAAACGAACCCTCCGCTCACTAATACTGCCTTTGGTACG
>CADEEU010000525.1 GCA_902826385.1 uncultured Acidobacteriota bacterium
CGGGGCATTGCAGTACGTACCTTTTGCCGCGCTGAAGCTAAATCCGCTCAAAGACCAGAAATCGAAGTATCTTGTCGAAACAAATGAAGTTGTCAGTCTGCCCTCGGCTTCGGTTCTTGCACAATTGCGAAAGGAAACACTTGGAAGAAAGCCGGCACCAAAAACGCTTGCGGTTCTAGCCGACCCTATCTTTGGCGAGGATGACGAGCGATTTCAGTCCCTTGCCACGGGCGGGCCCAATCCACCATTTAACGGTCGCATCGAACCAGCTGCCTTTGCCAAAAAAGGAACACGTTCGATAGATTCGCCCTCCGGCAGCTTTGAACTTGCCCGTTTGCCTTTTACTCGACGCGAGGCAGACCTGATCACGTCATATGTCCCGGAGGCTCAACGTGAAAAGCGGCTCGACTTTGCGGCAAACCGCGCCGCGGCTGCGTCGCCGCGGCTGTCCGAATTTAAGTACATCCATTTTGCAACACATGGCCTTATAAACGATCAGAATCCCGAGCTGGGCGGGCTTGCATTTTCAATGATCGACGAAACCGGCAGAGACCGGGACGGATTCTTACGCGTCGGCGAGATTTATAACCTGAAACTGCCGGCCGAAATGGTCGTTCTCAGTGGGTGCCGCACCGGGCTTGGCAAAGACGTAAAAGGCGAAGGCCTTGTCGGTATGACACGAGCTTTCATGTACGCCGGAGCAAAACGCGTAACTGTTAGCCTATGGGACATAAATGACGAAGCAACTTCCGAACTGATGTCGCATTTCTACCGTGAAATGTTCACGGCAAAGAAACGCTCGCCCTCAGCCGCACTTCGCGAAGCCCAGCGAACGATGATCGAAGATCGGCGCTGGAACAGTCCGTACTATTGGGCGACTTTCGTTCTTCAGGGAGAGCCAAGGTAAATGTGGTGGTCCCGGCTGGATTCGAACCAGCGGCCTTCCACTTAGGAGGCGGACGCTCTATCCAACTGAGCTACGGGACCTTCAATGGTGGATTTTGGATTGCGGAGTTAGGATTGTCAAGAAAATCGCATTTGCGCCGCAAATTTTCGAGATGGAATCAGGAGTCATAGTTGATCAGCGATTCGACACGATGACCGTCGAACTTGCTGCGACCGCAGAGAAAATCGAGCTCAACGACGAACAGGAGGCCGACTACTTTCCCACCTAAGCCCTCAACCAGGTCGACCACCGCTTTTGCCGTGCCGCCGGTTGCCAAAAGATCATCGACGATCAAAACTCGGTGTCCTTCGCCAACAGCGTCCTTGTGTATCTCAAGCGTGTCCTGGCCGTATTCCAAGTCATAAGAGATCGAGACTTTCTCCGCGGGAAGCTTCTTCGGTTTGCGGACCGGCACGAATCCAGCTCCGAGACGATAAGCCAATGGGGTTGCAAAGATAAATCCACGAGACTCTACGCCGATGACCGTATCGATCTTGTCGTTTTTGCACAATTCGTGAAGAGCATCGATCGTCTGCTTCAACCCTTCAGCGTCTTTTAGCAGCGTCGTGATATCGTAAAAATTTATGCCCGGTTTTGGAAAATCGGGTACTTCGCGAACCAATCTTCTTAAGTTTTCCATTTTGTCAGATAGCCGCGGTTTTTTGTATCCGCAGCAATTTATTTTTCAATTCGAAACATCGAATATTCTAAATTCGGATCGAGTACAA
>CADEEU010000526.1 GCA_902826385.1 uncultured Acidobacteriota bacterium
TATTTTGTCCCTTATATTTCCGGCCAAGATGGCTGATCTGGTAGAGGTTCCGGAAAAAGATGACCGAGAATTAGATGGCCGGACTGATAGCGTCACATAACCTTAACCAATCTTCGAGGCTGAGGTCTTCGGCGCGAGATCTAGGGTCGATGTCGGAGCGTACCAGAGCACTCTGATAGTTTGAATACACGGCTTTAAGATTGTTTGAAATCGTCTTGCGTTTTTGCGCAAAGGCCGCCGAGAGAAGGGTTTTCAGCTTTTCTTCCTGCGGCTGTTTTTCTTTTGGCGTGAGCCGCACCACGGCGCTCCAAACCTTTGGTACAGGACGAAAGGCCGCTGGTGAAATGTCGAAAAGTTTTTCTATTTCGAACGCGGTTTCGGTCAGGACGGTCAAGTAACCGCGTTCGCTGTTACCGGGTTTTGCCGTTATTCGGTCGACAACCTCGCGTTGAAACATGAGCACGAGTGATGAGAAAAATTCTCGCTGTTCGGCCAATCGCCGGAGTATTGCGGTAGAAATATAATAGGGCAAATTTGCAACGAGTTTTGCTTTACGCAACTTTCCCTCCGCATCGGTATCGCCAGTTTCACTTATCAATTCTTTAAGGTTTGCATTCAGGGCGTCTTGTTCGACTATACGCAATCTCTTGTAACCGACAAATTTCTCGCGTAGCGGTTCGATAAGTCGTTGGTCAAGTTCAAGTGCAACAACGGCCGCACCCGATGCGGCTAGTCGCTCAGTAATCGCTCCATGGCCTGGACCGATTTCAAGAATGTGGTCATGGTCGGACGGATCGACGGCGTCTATTATTCTATCGACGTACTGTGTATCTACGAGAAAATTTTGGCCGAGGGATTTCTTTGCCTTTAGCGGAGTGGCCGAGGTGAATCGCTTTTTATTCATGCTAAGGATAGGCGGTGATTTCGATGTCCGGGCCGAGCTGCGTAACCGATAAATCTTTTAGCCGCAACGCACCCGACAAATCGCTTGCACCTTTGCCACCGATCGCCATCGGCGCGTCGGGTCCGCCAATAATCATTGGCGCACAGATGAATGTAACTTTATCTATCAATCGTGCGTCGACAAATGCACCGGCAACACCGGTGCCGCCTTCAACGAGGACTGATTGTATTTCGCGGTCGTAAAGCTCCGCGAGGACCGCTTTAAGGTTTCTCGCGCCGCCCTCGATCGGAATTACATCGACACCTTTTTCACGAAGTTTGGCGACCGCGTCCGGGTCGATGCAGTTCGTAAAGACTAATGTCGGAGCATCGGCGGTCGTCGAAGCAAGTACGGAATCCGTCCGTAAACGAAGCCGATTGTCGAGGATGATTCTGGCAAGCGGCCGCCTTCGCGGCTTGCCGCTGCGGTCGGTTAAGCTGGGATTATCTACCACGGCGGTATTAGCGCCTACAAGGATTGAGTCGTGCTCATGTCTCAGTTCCTGAACGCGTGTTCGAGCACTTTCACCGGATAATGCGGTCGAAACACTGTCGTTTAACGAGATACGTCCATCAAGCGACATCGCCAGCTTCAAATGCACAAAAGGCCGCTTCTTTTTATGCCAGCAGATGAATTTTTCGTTTTGCTTTGAAGCTTCTTCTGCTAGTATGCCGGTTACAACCTCGATGCCCGCCTCTCGCAACCGTTCAAAACCCTTGCCTGAAACCAGC
>CADEEU010000527.1 GCA_902826385.1 uncultured Acidobacteriota bacterium
GAGAGCCACAAGCGAGGCCGGAAAGGGAAGCGAATTCACTATTGAGTTACCCAATTCTAAATTTTAAATTCTAGATTGTTTTTAACTTAACCCATCCGCACAATTTTTTAAGACCAATTAACAATTGAGAATGATTTTGAGATGCGTGTTCTACTGGTTGAAGATGAAGAAGGCCTTGTCCTGACCCTTACCGATCGCCTGAAAAGCGAAGGTTTCGAGGTTGTTTCGGCGACGGACGGCAAGTCCGGTTTTGAGCTGGCGCAGTCGGAGCATTTCGATCTTTTCATCCTCGACGTAATGCTTCCGAAAAAGAATGGTTACGATATTTGCCGCGATCTGAGGCAAAAGGGAATTGCGACGCCCGTGCTGATGCTTACCGCTAAGGGCGAGACGATCGACAAGGTGTTGGGACTTAAACTCGGTGCGGACGATTACCTGACAAAGCCTTTCGAGATGATCGAACTGGTTGCGCGGGTCGAAGCGTTACTGCGGCGTTCGCCGGTGCAGCAGACAGACGGAAGCGGAGTCGATTCGTTCAGATTCGGCGAAGTGTCGATCGATTTCAAGCGAGCGGAGGTGATCAAAAGTCATCAGCCGGTCGAGCTGTCGGCGATGGAATTCAGGTTGTTACAGTTTCTTATCGAAAATCGCGGCAGCGTGCATTCGCGCGATCATCTGCTCGATGCGGTTTGGGGCTACGACGCCATGCCTTCAACTCGCACTGTCGATGTTCACATCGCGTGGCTTCGCCAGAAGCTCGAAGATAATCCGAAGCATCCTGCTTTTATCCAAACCGTCCACGGAATGGGTTATAAATTCGCGGCTTGAGGGACGACGTAGAGTACGACCGCCAGATAGTGAAAAATACTTCCCGCCATTACGAATAGGTGAAAAATAGCGTGATGATGACGGATGCTTTTCCAGGGAAAGAACACGACACCGAGCGAATAGGCGATACCGCCCGCCACGGCTAAAGCGACCGGGACACCGCCGAGAGCATTGAACAGCGGCTGTACCGCAAAAACTCCCAGCCAGCCCATTATCAGGTATGAGGTCACCGAAAGCACCGGATAACGGTTGCCAAAAATAAGTTTCAAGGTGATCCCGACGACGGCGAACGTCCAGATGCCGGCAAGCAGGACACGGCCTAACGATCCGCCCGCTATCACCATTCCGAACGGCGTGTAGCTGCCCGCGATCAAAAGATAGATGCAGCAGTGATCGACGATCTGCAGGAATTTTTTGTGTTCAGGAGCGACGGCGCTGTGATAAACGGTCGAGGCGGCGTAAAGAATGACCAGCGATAGCCCATAGACCGCGCAGCTCGCTATCAGCCACGGATCGCCGCGAAGCGATGCAAGAAAGACCAGCAGTGCGAAGCCGATAATGCTGAGGAACAGACCGAACCCGTGCGTCAACGTGTTCGCAACCTCTTCAACCGGCAATTCGCTGAGCCTTTTTCTGATCATCGTTACGGGAGACCTCTTGTCTCTACTGACAGAATACACTCAATCCGCGAAAGTTGAGCAGAATTTTTATATATTGCTGGAGGAAACTCAGGAAAACTAAAAACTGGTCACTTGGAACTCCGAATCCGAGGTAGCTCTTTCGCGGCGGGCAACGCCTGTTGTGTAAGCGGCTTCTTCGAC
>CADEEU010000528.1 GCA_902826385.1 uncultured Acidobacteriota bacterium
GCGGCGGTAGGAACGGATGGCGGTGTTTCAATTTTTTCAGCCGATTTGCCTGAAACCGTAAAGGAAATAGCGGTCGAAGCTGCGGGCAACAGGTACAAGTTCGACGCTCGAACATTTTTTCAGGGCAATTTGTCGGTTATCGAACAATTGATCGAAGCTGCAGTAGCTGGAGCTTCGGGCGATCACGCGTTGGATTTGTATTGCGGTGCCGGCTTGTTCTCGCTTCCGCTGGCGCGGAGTTTTGCGAAAGTTACCGGTGTGGAATCGAACGAGCGGGCAATAGGCTTTGCGCGAAAGAACGCAGAAAATGCAGGACTCGGCAATCTCAAATTTTTTAGCGATGGCGTCGGCAGATTTCTGCACGACAGGGAAGTCGGCGAAACGGATTTTGTATTGCTCGATCCGCCGCGTGCGGGGCCTGAAAAGAACGTGATGCAAAAGATCATCGCACTGAAACCGCGAGAGGTTTCGTATGTCGCGTGCGATCCGTCGATTCTTGCTCGTGATTTGAGACGTCTGTTGGACGGCGGTTACGAGATAAGATCGCTCGTTGCGATCGATCTATTTCCGCAGACCCATCACGTTGAGGTTGTGGCACGGCTAACTCGTTCATAGACAAAACTTCTTGAGGCGTGCGTTCGTTATAAAGTGTTTGAAGAATCGAATACGGGTGAATTAGAATTTATCTATGGCAAAGAAAAAGGGTGAAGATCAGGGCGGGTCGGATGCGGTCGCCAAAAGTCATTTTATACGCTGTCGCTATTGCGGACAGAAAAACGCGGTCAAGGACGATTACAAAAATAACTCGGCAAATTGCGGCAAGTGCAAGCTGCCGCTGTCGAACGAACCGCACAAAAAATTCGCCGATCTGAGCAAGCACGAATACGTGCACCCGCTGGACAGCAAAGCTCTGGCTGCATTGCGAGCAATCCCGGGCATAGACAGTGCGTTACGGAAACTGCTTGAGGTCACCGGCGAATCGGCGATCCGCGTAATGTTCACGGCTGGCTCGGTCAAAGTAACTCCAAAGCAGTGCCCCGATCTGCATGCCAAACTACAGATCGCCTGTACGACACTGGGCGTTGAAATGCCTGAGATGTTTGTTCAGCAAAATCCGATTGTCAACGCATTTACATACGGCTCGGAGCGACACGTGATCGTGCTTCATTCGGGATTGCTGGAGCGGCTTAATGAAGAAGAAACGCTTGCGGTCATCGCCCATGAGGTCGGCCACATTCATGCAGAGCACGTTCTGTATCTGACGGCGGCACGCTTGATGGAAGCCCTCGCGAATGCGTCGCTTGCCCGGCTGATCCCCGGTTCCGAGATCCTGAAATTTCTTATATCGGCGGGCATAAACAGCTCGCTTCTTGCCTGGGCACGCCGGGCCGAGCTTTCGTGCGACCGCGCCGCGTGTCTCGTCGTACAGGACCCGCACGTCGTAGGCTGCGTGATGATGAAGCTCGCGGGCGGGACCTTTGCCTCAAAGGTCGACTATGAAGAGTTCCTAGAGCAAGGCCGCGAGTTCCAAAAGAATTATGAGGAAAAAAATCTGGATAAATTCTGGGCCACCATCATCAACGCAGGCCAAACGCACCCGTTCCCGGTGTGGCGTGTGTCTGAGATTTTAGAGTGGGTC
>CADEEU010000529.1 GCA_902826385.1 uncultured Acidobacteriota bacterium
CGGTGCAGAACCTTTTAGAAGATGGCGAGCAGCCCGAGCTTGCGAAGGCATTGACTGGCGTCCATCGCTATCCGAACGCAAGATCGAGGTATGTCGTCGCGTCACGTTCCTTTCTTCGTGAACATTGCGGGATGAAGCTGCGTAACAAGCTTGAAAGCTTCGACTGTCATTACGAAAGACGCGATTGGTTAGTCAAGGAAAAGGGCATAAAAGGGCTTGGATACAAAGAGGCAAGCCATTTTCTTAGAAACGTGGGTTTCAGCGGTTACGCCATTCTGGACAAGCATGTTTTGCGTTGTCTGCACGAGCTGAAAATTATTGAGGAGCCCAAGCCACCAAACACACGGTCAAGGTATCTAACGGTTGAAGAAAAGCTAAAACAACTAGCTAAAACTGCGCGAATAGATTTTGACGAGCTCGACCTTGTTCTCTGGTCAATGAAAACAGGCGAGATCTTAAAGTAAATCTGGCGGCAGACCTGTCAACCTACCAACAATTCAGGGAGTATTGGTTATGAGAGATCATTTTTCCGGCACTGCTCATTTCCCAAAACGCGGCTGGCTTAAGCCGACCGCCTTACTTTTCCTGACGATATTTTTAAGTCTCACACCGGCCGCCGGGTCATCGGATGTTCAAAAGGCCGATGTCGAAAGCGTAAAGCAGCTTATTCGCCAGGCCGACAAGCTCATCAAGAAAGGAAACTTTGCGGAAGCCGAGAAATTGCTCGTTAGAGCGGTTGAGGCGGCGGGCGAAGATTCGTTTCCGAGGCTAAAGCTTGCTCACCTATACGTAAAAGAGCGCCGTCTAACCGAGGCCTATGACATAGCGTTCCCGATAGCGAAAGCAGAGCCGAAAAATTCGTACGCATTTGCCGTGCTCGGTTCAACGATGCTGGGAGTCGGCCGTTTCAGGGACGCACGCGCATTGTTTTTTCAGGCGCTCTCGCTAAACAAAAGGCAGGCGTACGCTTGGGCAGGTTACGGCTTGCTCGAGTTCTATGAAAACCGCATAGAAGACAGCTTGCGGAATCTTGAGGAAGCGGTTTTTCACGATCCGGAACAGGCCGACTACCTGTTCGCTCTGGCCCAGGTGTCTGCCCGTGCGGAAAAGTATAAAGACGCGGCCGACGCGTATCATCGTTTCCTTGCGGTTTCTCGCGATACAGATGACGAAAGACGAGCCAGAATCAAAGGCCTTATCAACTTCCTGAATTTTCTAGGCCAGCGACAATCGCTTTATGTGACGTCCGGGGCCAACCAGACATCGGTTCCGGTCGTCCTGACGGGCAACAGGCCGGTGATCAAAATGCACATAAACGACCGAGAAGAACCGCTTCATTTTGTGCTCGATACCGGCTCGGGCATCTCCGTGATATCCGATGAAACGGCTAAGCGTCTAAAAATAAGTCCGATCACTAAAGGCGGATATGCGAAGGGAATCGGCGGCGACGGAAAGTTCGAGATAGTCTATGGCTTTTTGCGAAAGGTCGAAATTGGCGATGTGAACATCCGGAACGTTCCGGTTTACATTCGCAAGTTTCACTCGGACGCTCACCGTGTGGATGGCTACATAGGACTGTCGCTGATATCGAAGTTCCTGACCACACTCTACTAGGGCGATCTGACTTTT
>CADEEU010000530.1 GCA_902826385.1 uncultured Acidobacteriota bacterium
GGCGAGATAGTCACCCGTATTGTCGAGGCCGCTGCCGCCGATGATGCCCGTTTTCAGCTCGAAAAAGAGGGTTTCCGTGTTTTTAACATCTCGGACGCTGCCGGCGGAGTGGCCTCGATGCTGCCTTTTGGCGGTGCCGGCAAAAAGGGCAGGATCAAGCAAGGCGATTTTCTCCTGTTCAACCAGCAGCTTTCAGCCCTGCTGCGTGCCGGAATTCCGGTGCTGCAAGCTATCAATCTGCTAAAAACTCGTTCCGGCTCGGCAAACCTGCGCGAGGTCCTTGCGGACGTTGAAGAAAAGATCAAAAGCGGCGTGCCTCTTTCGGAGGCTTTCGAGGCACAGGGTATATTTCCTAAGATTTACACGGCCTCACTTTATTCCGGTGAAAAGAGCGGCGCACTGGACGATATTCTGCTCCGTTACGTCGATTACCTGCGACGCAGCGTCGGCGTAACGCGGAAGCTTCGCGGGGCTTTGGCGTATCCGGCCTTTCTGTTGCTGGCCTCGATCCTGATGATAGCGTTCCTGTCGCTGTACATCGTCCCGAGGATGTCCGACCTTTTCAACACGCTCAGCGCCCAGCGTGGACTTCCGACCGTTACACTTGTTGTTCTTGCTTTCTCGAACGCTGTTTCCAGTAATATATGGTGGGTTGGGCCGTTGCTCATCATCGGCGGCCTGGCATTGTTCTATTGGTTGAGGACGGACCGCGGGAAACTTTTGTTTCATCGGCTGTTGTTAAAGCTGCCGGTCGGTGGGGTGTTGATCCGAAACATGGCGACTTCTCAGTTGGCGCGTTCGATGTCGACTTTGCTGGCGGGCGGCATCACAGTACCGGATTCCTGGGAGATCGCATCGCAGGCACTCAATAATCTTGAGCTTCGCAACCGCAGTGTTGCGGTCATCCCGATGATCCGCGAAGGCCGTGGATTCACGGAAGCCTTGCACCAGGCTAATTGGCTGCCTGAGCTCGCGCTGGACATGATCGGCATCGGCGAAAAATCAGGCAGCTTGCGCGAGATGCTTGACGAAGTTGCGGCCTTTTATGACGCCGAGGCCGAAGTGCGGCTGGAGCAATTGACGACTCTTCTTGAGCCGTTGATCCTGCTGTTTATGGCTGGCGTTGTAGTTATAATCCTGTTGGCGATCTATCTTCCGATCATTCAGACGATCTCGTCGGGACCGATGAGCGGCGGAGGACGGTAAGGAGATCGACATTATTCAATGAGCAATCAATCAAACACAGCTGTAGTTAACCAATCGTCTCCGAAGATAGAGCTTTCAGACTTTCTCGAAAACGAGCCGCCCGAGGTTGTCCAGGCGAAACAACTCGCGCGCCGGTACCGGCTCCCGTACATCGATCTGCTTCCGGCGGACCAGCCGTCGCCGATCGATTATGAAGAACTGGCGAAAATTCCCGTCGATCTGATGCTCCGCAGCCATTTCGTTCCCCTAAAACGTGAGGGCCGCGATCTGCACGCCGCAATGGCCGACCCGACAAATCTTGAGCGGTTAGACGAGCTGGAGAATGTTCTGAACGTCAGGATCGTACCGTACATTGCCACACAAGGCGCGATAGACGTGGTTCTCAAAAAAGGTGACGCTACGCAGCGCGTTCTGCAG
>CADEEU010000531.1 GCA_902826385.1 uncultured Acidobacteriota bacterium
GCCGGAGTTTCGCAACCGCATCGATGAGATCATCGTCTTTTCGCCGCTGACGATGGACGAAGTGCGTGATATTGCGAAGATCTATCTCAACAAAATGCGGCGGAAAATGGAATCGCAGGGTAAGGTTGTCGAGATAACCGATGACGCACTAAATCTCCTGACCGAGAAGGGCTTTTCGCCCGCATACGGCGCCCGTTTCCTTAAGCGGCATATCGACCAAAAGGTAAAATTGCCGATCACGAATGAATGGAAGCTCGGACGGCGTTTTGTCGTCGATATCGAAAATGAGGATATCGTCGTTCGACCGACCGATGTCTTCAATTTGAACTAAGTTTTTCGGAAAATCTTCATTATTTAAGGGCTTTGGTGATAAAATCTCACCGGAGCCCTTTTCTTTCACCCGAAAGGGCGGTCCCACAAAACCTATGTTTAATCTCTCAATCAAAACACTGGCGCGGTGTGCTTGCCTTGCCTCGTTTCTCTTGTGTTGTCTCTCGGCTTCGGCCCAGAACATGTCGTTCAACTATTATTACAAGTTCGAGCCGGCAATGATCACCGAGCCGCCCGAACTTGGCGGTTTGGAGGTCGATTTCCCCGAACCGGCCCGAAAAAACGGCGTCGAAGGCACAGCGAAAGTCTCTTTCACTCTCGGCGAAGACGGCAAGGTCAGGGATGCCGTCATATTAAACGATCTCCCCTTTGGGGTCGGCGAGGCGGTGCGTGCCGGCGTACAAAGAATGACGTTCAAGCCTGCCGGGTTTAACGGAAAACCGGCGCCGATGAAGGTCACGCTGGACTACGTTGTTTCGTTACTTTATGACGAAAATGACAAGAATGTATTAAAGCCGAAGATAGTCGATAAACCTGCGCCGGTTTATCCGCCGAACCACCTGGCTGAAAGGGTAAAAGGAAAGGTTTACGTGACCATTCTGTTCATGGCAAACGGCGAGCATAAGGTAGGCGGCGTCAGCAGCACCATGCCGAAAGAGTTCGACAAAGCGGCATTAGAAGCAGCAAAAAACATCAAATATACGCCCGCGCTACACAAAAAGAGCAAACAGCCCGTTTCGCAAACCATAATGGTCGAATACGATTTCAAGCCCTGACCATCAATAAGTTTGAGTTACTAAACCCGAACACGGTTTTCTGCATCAAAAGGCTTCGGTGGTATATTTCGATAAAGCGATTTGGAGATAACGAAGTGTTAGAGAAGTACAGAGCCACAATTCATGGAGATCGGATCGAATGGGAGGGAGAACCGCCGAACGAACTAGCTGACGGATGCGACGTTGAGGTTGAAGTTACAATTGTCAATGAGCTGAAGGGGCGGTCGAAGCCGAATGGCAAACGAATGGCGGATGCACTGAAAGCGTTGGCGGATCTGCCGCCGGGCAAAGGGTTGCGATCGATAAAAGACCCTGTAAAATGGCAGAGATCGATTCGCAAGGACCGGCCTCTTCCGGGAAGATGATGCTTCTGGATAGCAACATCTTGATCTATGCCGCGTTGGGTGAGAACGATGCAGTGATTAGGTTTATACGGGAGCACTCCCCGTTGGTTTCCGACGTCACTCGTGTTGAGGTCTTGGGATTTCATGGGATCACCACTCCAGAAGTCGAATT
>CADEEU010000532.1 GCA_902826385.1 uncultured Acidobacteriota bacterium
TATGTTTCCGGGCTTACAAAAAATGCTTTTACAATCCAGGATAACAACCAGGAACAGGAGATCACCTATTTCAGTGACAGCGACGCCCCTGTTTCGGTTGGTGTGATCTTTGACGTTTCGGGATCGATGAGCGGCGATAAAATTAACAAGGCCAGGAACGCCCTGAAGCGGTTCGTAGCGTCGAGCCATCCTTCTGACGAATATTTTCTCATCGCCTTTAATAGTCGAGCCCAGCTTTTGATGGACCGCACCCGCGACAGCGACGCGCTTTTGGATAAGCTTCAGTTGGTTCAGCCGAAAAGCAACACGGCCCTTTACGACGCAGTTTACCTCGGGGTCGAACGCGTAACCCGCGGAGCCCACCAAAAACGGGCATTGCTGATAATCAGCGACGGTCAGGACAATGCGTCACGTTATAATTTCGGTGAGGTTCGCCGTCTGATGAAAGAATCCGACGTCGTTACATATGCCGTCGGCATTATCGACGCCGGAGACGCGGGAAGCTCGATAGGCATGCAGGGACAGGCTTTCTTGGACGAACTCACCTCAGTAACCGGCGGCAAATCATTCTACCCCGCAAGCAATATCGAAATGGACGAGATCTTCGAGCGGATTGCGCTTGAGCTTCGTCACCAATATTCGATAGGCTATACTCCGAAAGACTTTCAGCCCGACGGAAAATGGCGGAAGGTCAAAGTTAAGGTGAAACCTCCCAGGGGTTTACCGCGTCTAACGGTTCGCAGCCGCGAGGGCTATTATGCTACTCCGGCATCGAATTTCAGATAGACGGCCTTTTCGGAAAATATGAAAAGACATTTGCGCTCCGTTCTGCCCTTATTTGCGGCCATTTTTGGTATTGCGGCGGGACTTTTTTACACCTCGGCGGCCGAAGGTCAGACCGCTAAACCTGCATCCGTTCAGCCGACACCGAGTCCGACCCCGACGGCAACTCCGCCAAAAATCAATGAAGAAGACATAATTACCGAGGTCAAGACCGAACTCGTCAACCTGAATGTGCGCGTCATCGACCGAAACAGCCGTCCCGTAAACGGACTGCCTGAAACCGAGTTCAAGATATTCGAGGACGGCGTCGCCCAGCAAATTGAGTTCTTTTCGCGTTCGGAAGTGCCGACGAATTATGGTTTGGTGATCGATAACTCCGGCTCGCTAAGGCAGCAGTTGGAAAAGGTGATCGAGGCTGGAAAGATTCTGGTTGCAACCAACAAGCCCGAGGATGAAACGATTGTCATTAGATTTGTCAGCCGGGACAAAATCTCCATAGAACAGCCCTTTACAGCCAACAAGACCGATCTAAGTGATTCTCTCGATAATCTCTATATCGAAGGCGGTCAGACGGCTATCATTGACGCGGTTTACTTGGCGGCCGAGAAAGTGAGCGAATATGAACAGCAACGCGGTAAAGAAGACCGCAAGCGTCGAGCTCTGGTAATTGTGTCAGACGGCGAGGACCGCGACAGTTATTATTCCGAAGCCCAGCTTTTTGAGATGCTTCGCGAAACCGACGTGCAAATTTATGCGATCGGCTTCGTCAACGAGCTGAGCAAGGATGCGGGTTTTATTTCGAAGAGCGCTCAGGGCAAAGCGAA
>CADEEU010000533.1 GCA_902826385.1 uncultured Acidobacteriota bacterium
GCAAAGCCAAAAGCTTAGTGATCTGTCGTTAGTCGTATTTTCAATTCTTTCTACTTCTTCGGTGGTACGACTTTAATTCACCACCGAAGAACAAGATGAATAAGATGAAGACAAAACAAACGGTCAAGTTTCTGGTTTGAAGAGACTTGTGGGTCAGGATTGTTACTTGCATTTCGCCGGGAAAAATGTAAAATCGAAAACCTGTTCAGGCAATAGCCATAAAATCAACGAGTTATCGCCACGCAATTCACCTTTTACTTAAACCCTTGACAGATTAGAGAGAACCGATATGGCACTAGTACCAATGGTCGTCGAACAAACGTCGCGAGGCGAGCGGGCGTTCGATATTTACTCAAGGCTTCTAAAGGACAGCATTATTTTTATCGGTACGCCGATAGACGACCAGATCGCAAACCTTCTTGTCGCACAGCTTTTATTTTTGGAAGCGGAAGACCCGGAACGCAACATCAATCTATACATAAATTCGCCTGGCGGATCTATTACAGCCGGCATGGCCATCTATGACACGATGCAGTTCATCAAAAACGATGTGACTACGATCTGCGTCGGACAGTGTGCATCGATGGGAGCCTTGCTGCTAACGGCCGGAACCAAGGGCAAACGCTTTGCTCTGCCGCATGCTCGTATTCTTATCCATCAGCCGTCGGGCGGTGCCAGCGGCCAGGCGACGGATGTTCGCATCATGGCCGAAGAGATCCTTCGCATGCGTGAGCTTACGTCGCGAATTATCGCCAATCACAGCGGCCAATCTTTCGAGCAGGTAGAGAAAGACGTCGAACGCGACAGAATTCTAACGCCGGTCCAGGCCAAAGAATACGGGTTGATCGATGAGGTGATCGAGCACAGAGACAAGTAACTGCGAAGTGGAATGCCGAGTGCGGAATGAAGAGAAATCCGCAGTTCGCAATCGAAATATGGCAAATTTCAGGCGACCAGAGGAAATTCTTTGCTGCTCGTTTTGCGGCAAGTCGCAGAACGATGTGCGAAAGCTGATTGCAGGCCCGGGCGTTTATGTCTGCAACGAGTGCATCGATATCTGTAACGAGATAATCAATGACGACGAGCAGACGGAAACCTCGGCCGCGCGTGCAAGCATCCCGAAGCCTCAAGAGATAAAGTCTTTCCTCGACGAATACGTCATCGGCCAGGATGAGCCTAAAAAACGCCTCTCGGTCGCGGTCTATCAGCACTACAAACGGCTGGAGATGGCGAAACGGCGTTCGGACGTTGAGCTTCAAAAATCAAACATCCTGCTGATCGGGCCGACCGGAACCGGCAAGACGCTTTTGGCACAGACGCTCGCTCGCGTACTAAGCGTTCCTTTTTGCATTGTAGACGCGACCAGTCTGACCGAAGCCGGTTACGTTGGTGAAGATGTCGAGAATATTTTGCTCCGGCTGCTTCAATCGGCCGGCAATGATGTGGAAAAAGCCCAGCAGGGAATTATCTACATCGACGAAATAGACAAGATCTGCCGCAAGGACGACAATCCGTCGATCACCCGCGATGTTTCGGGAGAAGGTGTACAGCAGGCGTTGCTAAA
>CADEEU010000534.1 GCA_902826385.1 uncultured Acidobacteriota bacterium
TCGCGCGACCGTTAGCGAAGCCGGCCCGGCACCGATCAAAGCAATTTTCTTACCGTTCGAAGGAAACGGACCTTTCGGCATGTACGGGATCACGTCGTCTCGATTATCGGCAGCAACACGCTTTAATCGGCAGATCGCTACCGGTTCCTGTTCCAGACGGCCGCGTCGGCATGCGGGCTCGCACGGTCGGTCGCACGTTCGACCTAAAATGCCCGGGAAAACGTTCGAATCCCAGTTGATCATGTACGCCTCGGTATATTTACCCTCGGCGATAAGGCGAATGTACTCCGGCACCGGCGTGTGCGCGGGACACGCGTACTGGCAGTCAACGACTTTGTGAAAATATTCAGGATCGGCAATGTCGGTAGGTTGCAAAGGCGGTCACCCCTTAAGGACTAAATTAACAATACTTACGGGTTGATGATAAATGAAGTTTTTTAAGTTTGCCAGTAAAAATCGCAATCGTTAGCGTTTGAACGCGCTTTCAAAAAGAATAGGCCGTGCGGACGTGTCATGCTAGTACAGCATTCGATCCTTTCAGTTAGTGGTTTGGTAGTGGATTGTTGATAGTTTGGCCCGGCGCCAAACTTACATATCGGGTACCCAGAACGTTCGTCCGCCCGATATTGTCTTTTTTAGGCCGAGGGCAGGCAATTCGCTTTCCTCTACGCCAAGGTAGGTGAAATGCGGCAGGTCTGAAACGACCGTCTGGTACCACTTATGTTTTGCCAGAATGGTACGGATCTTTTCGTTTTCAAACTCCTTTACGTCGAACGCGAGCATCGAAAGATGCTGTGAAGTTCCCGGCGGGGCGACGGAATAGATGATCGACTTCGATAGGTCTTTCGCGAAGTAAATTCCCTTTTCTTCCAGTTTCAAAATTTCCGGCACTTGCTCAAACGGCGATAGTGAGGCGATCTTGTCGGCTTCCGATTGTGACATTTTCCCTTCGCGGACCCAATGTTTTAACGCAGGATCGACGCGGCTTTTCCATAGGCCGACAGTTTCGTCATAGCTTCGGCGTGCGGAGTCGGTGTCGCGCGGGTTGATTGATAAACCCTGGGATCTTGCGTCGCTGATTGCCTTTCGCAAATCGTCCATCGCGGCTGCCTGGAGTTCCATCTGCATGCCGCCGACATTTTCGGTAGATTTGCTAAGACGGGATTGAAACGCCGCGACTTCACGTTCGTCGCTGAAAACGATCTTTGTCGGAGCGATAACTCCGCCGCGGGCCACGAACATTGCCCCATATTCCTTTAGCAGCTTTCGCCCGACATCGTCGGTCGGTTGGGTGAAGCCGGACGGAACATTTGCGGCAAATCCGATAGCACTCTTCTTTTCATTCATCTTTGTTTCGTTATTCTCATTGCTGACGGTTGCGGGGCTCTTCTTGGTAGTTGGAGCATAGTTCACAGGCTCGCTGCCGCCGCGCGCATTATTTCCAGGGCTTTGATAGCACGATATCAAAACGCATGCGGCGACCACGGTAACAAAAGCTGTGAAAAGTTTCTTTCTCATTCTAATTGGAGATAAACGGCGTGAACACCCACCCGCGTTTTCC
>CADEEU010000535.1 GCA_902826385.1 uncultured Acidobacteriota bacterium
AAAAGCGATAAACCGGCCGCTAAAGATTAGTACCCAGGATCACGATGAGGTTTTCTACCGCCAGGCTTGTTTTCTCGATGACCATTCTGGCGGCACTTTGTCTTGAGTTCACGGCTCAATCACGTCGCAGCGTCCGCACGACTGAAACCGAAGGCTCGATCCTCAGCGTCACCGCCTGGCGCACTGACAAAAAGACCGATCCTTTAAAGGCGGAAAATATCTTTCTCTACGAAAACGGCGTCGAGCAAAAGATCAAAGGTTTTTCATACGATCCCTCGCCCGCGAAAATAGTCGTTCTTGTAGATAATTCTCAAACGCTTCCCGCCGACGTTGAGAAGCTGAAAAAAGCGACCATGGAGTTTGCTTATGAGATATTCGACGGCGATCAGCTTTTTGTGGTGGCTTATGATGAAAAGGCCGAGATTATCCAGGAATGGACAGATGATGCGAAAAAACTCGAAAAATCGCTCGAAACTTTTCGCAAGAAAGGAAATCCGCATCTTTTCGACGCCCTGGATGCCACTGTCAATGAAATACTCGTGCCGTTGATGCCCGGAACACGCAAAACTGCCGTTGTGCTCGTTGGCGATGGTTTAGATCGCGGCAGCACGAACACTTTTGATAAAGTTTTGGCCGATCTGCAGAACTACAACGTCACCGTTTATTCTCTTCAACTGCCCGACCGTACGCGAGGAGCGTATCGACGTGACGGCCCCAAGGCCGCAGCTGTAATAGAAAAATTGACCGAAGGCACGGGCGGTGCGATTTTTTCGCTTGATGATGCACAGACCGCCGCCAAATCGATCTGCGACGAGCTTCGCCGTAGTCGCTATTTGCTTTCCTATTTTCCTGTAAATACATCCTCTTACGACTTTCGCCGCGTTTTTTTGGTAGCCGATGAGGGCATCACCGTCCGGGCAAAAAATGCCCAACCACCCAATATCAAATAGCCCGATAATTTGCTGCCTTTGAACCCGTCATGTCTGGCACCGCTGCGGATATGATAGAATCGCAATTTCCGGACGTTTTTAGCGTCATTGCGTTGGAGAAAGTTTGCTGTGAGCGATAACGACAAATTCCCGGGGCCACCGCCGCCCGACGATTTTTCAAAGACTACTCCGAACATAAATATCGGCGGCAATGACAGCGCTCAAAACGACTGGGACAAGACGAATTACAACTTTCCCAAACAGCCCGGCAGTGCAGACGATTGGGGCAAGACTGTAACGAATATAAAGCCGATCGATACGGAGAGTCAGGATTACGGAAAGACCTTTTACCCTGGCTCGCGTCAAAATGTTCCGCAAACCCCGGAATGGGGAATGACGGAGGCAAACATCCGCGTAAATCCGGCCGATATCGGCTCGCGCCCAGAAGATTTCGGAGCTCAGCCGGGGACTGTCGGCTATGAAAAAACAACGCCCTATTTCCAGTTGCCGGACGCTGAGCGGGCGAAATACAAGAACCTGCCGCCGACGCCGGCGCAAAAAGTAGAGCAGGAGAGACAACACACAACCGCCAAAGGCGGAAGACCCGGCAG
>CADEEU010000536.1 GCA_902826385.1 uncultured Acidobacteriota bacterium
CCACGTTATAATATTGGCATCGTTAGTAGACGTTCTGAAAGAAAGAGTCGCATCCAGACAAACAAATTGCTCTGACGAAAATCTAATTGATCGAAATATGAACGAATTTACAACCTCATTCGGCAATTCGGCGGCGGAAGCGATGCCGGCACAACGTGCACAGTTTATCCGTAAAACTTACCTCCTTCTCGCGGCGGCGATCCTGGCGTTTATCGGGGACGAGGCCGTGCTTTTTATGAGCGGTGCCGCAGGCCTGATCGCGAACGTAATTTTCAGCGGCGGGGCGATCGGATGGCTGCTGGTTCTTGGACTTTTCATGGGTGTTTCGTTTCTGGCAAACCGTTGGGCAACGTCCGAAACATCGACCCTTGTCCAGTTTCTGGGGCTCGGAATTTTCATTGTGGCCGAGGCGATTATCTTCGTGCCGCTGATCATGATCTCGACATATTACGCTGGTGACGCCACGGTGTTGATGAAAGCCGGTATCGTCACGATCGGTCTGTTCCTCGGGATCACGGCAACGGTTTTCATTACCAGGACGGATTTCTCATTCCTGGGCCCGATCCTTGCGATCGGCGGCTTTGTCGCCCTTGGCTTTATCGTGTGCAGCGCGATCTTCGGATTTTCGCTCGGCAGCATCTTCGCGTTTATCATGGTCGCGTTCGCCGGAACCGCGATCTTGTACGAGACGTCGAATGTGCTCCACAGGTATAACACCACCCAGCACGTAGCGGCTTCGCTGACGCTGTTCGCCAGTATCGCACTGCTTTTCTGGTACATCCTGAGCATCTTCAGTTCACGCGACTAATAAATCTGCGCTAAGCTAAATGCCGCTGTCGAAGATACGTTTCGACAGCGGCATTTTTCTTGTTAACATTTCGTCTTATGAACGCTTACGCTCCATGTCCGCAATGCGGCGGTACAAATGCAGAGAAAATACGTTTTACATGGTGGGGCGGCTTGCTCGGGCCGAAGATTCTGAAGCACGTAAAATGTCCAGGCTGCGGCAAGGCCTACAACGGCAAAACCGGACAAGACAATACGACCGGAATTGTTATTTACTCGGTGGTTGTAGGCGTCCTGGCCCTCGGATTGGTTGTCTTTATGTTTGCGGCCCTTGCGGCTCTGATGATGGCGACGCGGTAATGCTATTCGACTACAGATTGCAGGCTGGCATTCCCGTTCGCGTCTTTCATCAACACTTCGATCCGCCTCTCGGCGTTGGTCAGCCGCTCGCGGCATTCGCGTGAAAGCCGCACGCCGTCTTCAAAAAGCTTTAGGCTTTCTTCAAGCGGCATGTCGCCGTCTTCGAGCTGATTTACGATTCGCTCAAGTTCGTTGAGCGATGCTTCAAACGTCTTTGCCATAACTTATCTGAAGATATCTTCGGCTTCGCGCAGAAGCTCGTTGATATTTTTGATCCCAAGACGGCTGCGGCTCGATCCCGCACCGTTCGCGGCGATTGAAACTATCTCCTGCCCGATCCGCTGGGCGATGCGTGTCGCAAGCTCCTCGTCACGAACGCCCGC
>CADEEU010000537.1 GCA_902826385.1 uncultured Acidobacteriota bacterium
GGTTCAGGTTTTTTCAAGATTCGATAACGCTACAAGTTGTGGGAGTGCTCCTGTTCCGTGCGTTCTTTCTTATGTGTCCGACCAGATCCGCGGCCTGGAGCGCGTGCTTGCGTTGAGCAGCACCACGAACATTGCTTCGGTAAACATGAGTCTCGGCGGCGGACAGAATACGGCGTATTGCGATACCACGCAAGCGGCTCGAAAGGCAGCGATAGATAATCTTCGATCAGTCAACGTGGCGACGATAATCGCATCGGGCAATAACGGATTCACGAACGCGATGAGTGCACCGGCTTGTATATCTTCTGCGTTCAGCGTCGGATCGACCGGTGACGGCAGTTCGGGCGCGACGACCGATGTCGTGGTCAGCTCTTCCAACAGCGCGTCTTTCCTGAACTTCTTGGCTCCGGGACGTTGGATCAGTTCATCGGTTGCGGTAACGGGCGGTTCGACAACAACTTTTGAAAATTATTCCGGCACGTCAATGGCAACGCCGCACGTTGCGGGAGCGTGGGCCATTTTACGGCAGAAAAAACCAGGGGCCTCGATCGGCGAAATTGCCAATGTGCTTAGCTCGACCGGGTTGATGGTCACGGACACGCGGAACAACATAGTCAAGCCCCGCATAAACATTGAAAATGCCTTGGGTGCGCTTAACTGTACAAATCCTATCTCGATCGGCCAGACCATAAACGGGTCTCTTACGACGGGTGACTGTTTCATCCAGCCCGATACGACGCGTTACACGGACAATTACGTATTCGAGGGTGCCGCGAATCAGCAGATCATCGTATCTATGAACTCGGCCGCATTTGATACTTATCTGTTCCTGGTCGACTCAAATAATCAAATTCTGGCGCAGGACAATAATGGCGGCGGCGGTACGAACGCCCGCATTCCGGCTACAGGATTTTTCACATTGCCGGCGAACGGAACTTACTCGATCTTTGCTACTTCGAACCCGACCGGCGGTTTAGGTACATATTCGCTAAGTCTTTCGGGTAACTGCGGTTTCTCTTTGGGTTCTTCAAGCACAAGCGCTCCCGCGTCAGGAGTTTCGGGTAGTGTCTCGCTTACATCGAACGGCAACCCTGGCTGTAACTGGACGGCAGTAAGTAGCGCGCCTTGGATAACCGTGACTGGCGGAGCGAGCGGAAGCGGCAACGGAACCATTAACTACACCGTCGCCAGTAACGCAGGCACGGCACGTACGGGAACTATAACGATCGCGGGATTGACCTTTACCGTAAACCAGGCGGGATCGATTATTCAACCGGCTGCCGAATTCGATTTTGATGGCGACCGGAAATCCGATCTGTCGGTTCGTCGCCCGTCGGACAACATTTGGTACTTGCTGAGAGGTACGGCAGGTTACACCTCGATGTCATGGGGTGAAGCTGGAGACAGGATGGCGCCTGCCGATTACGACGGCGACGGGAAGACGGACGTGGCTGTGTTCAGGCCTTCGAACGGGATTTGGTATTTGTTTATGTCTCAGTCGCAGA